>SKKH01000031.1 GCA_007121555.1 Gemmatimonadota bacterium
AGTACACCGTGCCGGCGGTATCCAGGGCGCAGGTGTGGTTGAGGCCTACCGCGACCCGGCTGAACTGCCCCGGAACGCTGACGGGGGTCGGTTGGAGGCTCCGGGTCCCATCTCCCAGCTGTCCGCTGCTTCCCGCCCCCCAGCAGGAGAGCGTTCCACCACCTGAAAGGGCGCAGGTGTGCGATCCCCCTCCGGCGACGATGGGGCGAGGCGAGAGACTCGGGCCTTCCAGTGAGGCTTGAACGGTGACTTCCACCACCTCGTCGCCTTCCTCGTCCGGACCTCGGGGGACCTGACCGACCAGGGTGTGCGAGCCCGACGCGCTTCCCAGGGTCCACGTCGTGCGGGCGGTCCCGGAGGCGTCGGTGACCGCGGACGAAGGCGAGACCTCTCCATTCCCCTCCGAGACCTGAAACCGGACGGTTCGGCCCGGAACCCCTTCGCCGCCGGAGTCCAGAACCCGGATTGCGATGGGATCGCTGAGGGCCTGTCCCGCCTCTCCGGACTGGCCGTCCCCGGAGACGACCTCGATCCGCGCGATCGATCGCACGTCGGCCGTGGCCGTGAGCTCAACGGGCTCGATCTCGCCCTCGGGCAGCAGGGCCTGGGCGCGCTGCGGCCCGGGGGTCTCACCCATGCGCCAGCGGGTTACCACCCATCCGTCCGAGTCCGAGATGGGACGGGACGGGGTGAGGGTACCGCCACCCTCGAGGACCTCGAATTCGACCTCCACCCGGGGGAGGGGATCCCCCTCGGGTCCCAGAACGCGGAGCACCACGGCCTGGGAGAGGAGCTGATCCGGCTCGGCGGTCTGTCCTCCCCCCTGGATCAGGGAGAGGCGTGTGCCCTCAGGGAGGGGGCCCGAGGGGGGGGCCTCCGCCTGTGGCCTGAACCCGAAGTCCGGGTCGCCTGCTTCGAACTCATCTCCGAACGGGGCCAGCTCGGATTCCCCTGGGCTCGCCGGATCGCGAAGGAAGTCATCGGCAGCGGTCTCGGCATCTACGGCCCAGCCGTCACTGGTACCCTCCCGCTCCCACTGGCCCGGATCCGGGCCCGGTTCCCCGCTGGCCACGAGTTCGCTGAACAGCGACCGGATCTGGCTGTCCGGCCCGATCAGGGACGCGCCCAGGACTACGGCGAGGAGGACTGCCGCCGCGCTCGCCCCGAGCCACCACCTGCGTCGGGTCGACTCCTGGGAACCAGGAGGTCCCTGCGCGGCCGGATCGCCGCCGGATGGATGCGGGCCGTGGTAACCGCCCATGGCGTGTCGAGGGTCTGCATCCGGTCCCGACTGGGAAAGCGGGGGGATCGCCCAGGCCTCGCCCGGCCCGGCCTCGGAGACTGTGGAGGGCGAGCGCCTGCGATCGCCGGGTCCGAGAGCCGTCGTTCCCGCCCCGCCGGAGGTTGCGACGTCCTCTTCGCCGATGACGGGGCCGGAAGCGAGGGTCTCGAGGAACTCCTCGGCTGACGCCCACCGGTCCTCCGGATCCTTCCGGAGCGCCTTCTCTACGGCCAGCCGCAGGTATCCAGGGATGTCGGGCCGGACGGCGGTAACGGGAGGGAGTTCTTCCTTCTTCTGCTTGTAGATGACGTTGTAGAGACTCTCTCCGGCCCACGGCTGCCGGCCCGTCAGCAGTTCCCAGCCCAGAGCTCCCAGGCTGTAGATGTCGCTTCGCCCATCCAGGTCCTTCCCGTCCACCTGTTCGGGCGACATGTACGCCGGGGTTCCCAGAGCGGTGCCCGGCATGGTGAGCCCCGAGTCGCTGTCCCAGGCCCGGGCGATTCCGAAGTCGGCCAGGCGAGCGACCCCGGCGTCTTCGTCCAGGTAGACGTTCTCCGGCTTGATGTCCCGGTGGACGATTCGACGCCGGTGGGCGTAGGCGAGCGCCTGGGCCACGTCGGAGAGGATGGACTCGACCCGGTGGAAGGGAAGGGAGCCCTCCCGCTGGACCAACTCCTTCAACGTCTCTCCGGGCACATACTGGAGAATCAGAGCGAGGCCCTGGGATCCCAGTCGCCGGGTGCCCAGCAGGAGGACGATGTTGGGGTGCTGGAGCTTTCCGACCGTCCTGGCTTCCCGCTCCAGGCGGGCGACCGCCTCCTCGTCCTGGAGGTAGCTGGGGCGGATGAGCTTGATGGCCACATCCCGACCCAGGGTTCGGTCCCTGGCCAGATAGACGATGGCGGTCGCACCTCGTCCCAGCTCGCGGACCAGGTCGAAGTCTCCCTCCAATTCGGGGATCTTCGGTAGGGCGTCGTCGCTTCCGCTAGCCATCAGCCTGGAGTTCGGGGACGTGGGAGGGGTCCGACGTTCGACCCTCGCGATCCGCGGCACCGGACCTCAGGCCCCCGGCGAAGGCCAGGACTGCGACCGTCACGTTGTCGTCGGCCCCTCGTCGAAGTGCTTCCTCTCCCAGCTCTCGAGCCAGATCCTTGATCCCCTGGCTTGTCTCGGCGATCTCCAGGATCGCCGCCTCGTCCAGAACCGAATGGAGACCATCGCTGCAAAGGACGGCCAGATGGGGTTCCGACGCATCGAACTCACCGAAAATATCCACGGCGGGTGCCGGGTCCGAACCGAGGTGACGGGTCACCGCGTTGCGCCACGGAGAGCTCTCGGCCTCCTCCCGGGACATCCGTCCGTCGGCCATGGCTTCGGCGACGAAGGAGTGGTCACGGGTGAGGCTCAGAATTCCGTCCGTGCCGAGTCGGTAGGCTCGGCTGTCGCCCACATTCGCAACTGAATACCGGGATCCGGCCCGCAGGAGGGCGACGAGGGTCGTGCCCATCACGTCTCGGTCCTCCTCGTGGTCGGCTGCGGCCAGGACCGCCCGGTTCGCCGCCGCGACGGCTTCTTCCAGTCCGTCGCCCCGGGTGAGTGCGGCGACGAGGCCATCGATGGCGACGTGGCTGGCGGCCCGGTTCGAAGCATGAATGCCGATCCCATCGCAGACGGTGGCGAGTTCTCGGCCGTCGGGGAGCGTTCGGACGACGACGGCGTCATGATTGGCAGGCCGCCGGCCCTGATCAGTATACCAGGAACTCCTGAGGGGAAGCCGGTCGGTGGACAGGGGCTGGTGAAAACGGAACGACACCTCACCCATTTCGATCCGGTCCCCATCGTCCAACTCCTGGAAGGTGCTGGCGCCGTCGAGGGAGATCCCGTTCACCCGAGTGGGATTGGTGGCCGAGTCGTTTCGGATCCGCCATCTCCGGCCACTGAACCGCAGGGTGGCATGAAGCCGACTCGCCGTCGGGGCGTCGAGCTGCACATGCCGATACGGATCTCCCTCGGCGCGGCCGAAGGTCATTTCCGGCTGCATCCCAGGGACCCGCACGAAGCGGATCTCTCGCTGGCCCTTGTGGGCGCCGGTCACACCCCGGTCCGAGGTGATCTCCAGGCGTCCGGGAAGGAGCTGCAGGGTCCCGTCGGGTTCAGTCGAGCTGGGGGCGGGAGGAGAGGATGAAGCGGTCGGCGCATGGCTTTCGGGCCGGGAGACCGCGCCGGCGATCCAGTCCGCCGGCGTACCGGTCTGGGTGGATTGTTCGGGGCTGTGGTTCTGCGCCGGCTGAGCTCGATCGGCGACGGCGGTTTGGGATGCGTTGGGGGAAGGCCCCCGAGGGGCCCCCGCCGAAGCGGATCCCCCCTCCTTGCGGACCCGCTCGACCGGGCGACGGCGGGAGTCCACCGGAAACACCAGGAACGGCGCGGGTCCGTGTCCGCGAGAAACCCGCCGCCGAGCCCGTTTCCTGCGCACACCAACGGCGATGACTGCCAGAGCGATCACAAGCAGAATCGCCAATACCATCGGCTCATTCTGGGCCAGGGTGCATCCGAACTGTTCAAGCGCCGAGGAGGCCTCTGTCGGACAGAGACCCCCCAGGAGCCGGGCGTCCAAAACTGGGGTTGCGATCATGGGCTCCTCGAGGAGAGTTCGCTTCGCTACTTCCTTGTACCACTGAAGCGGCGGTCGGGGATCCCGAACGCATCATCGGTCATCGTCCATTCCGCCGCCAGGATCGTGCCACATCGTCACGAACGTCACCACATCCTGCTCGACTTCTGGAGCCGTTTCGGTCACTGACGTCGAGCCTCGCGAGGCGGTGTCGAGGGGTTCCCAATGCAACTCGACCAACCTATCCGTGGAATCATAGCTCGCTGGAGATGTTGCGGCCTCGGGGGCCCACTCCGGGGGGGCGCTGGCGGTGGACGGGGCCGGAAGCACCGAGAGTTCCTGGCTCACCGGGGCCAGGTCCGTCGATCCCGGTCCGGTGGGAGTGACCGTGATGGTATGAAGGGCGGCCACGGTGGTGGTGAAGCGGAACTGGGCTCTGGATCTTCCGGTCGGAATGGTGACCGACTCGATCTCCCGGTCTTCGGTGCCTGCCAGGAATACTCCATCCGATGACGAGGAGAGCCGCAGAATGGTCGCGCGGGTTCGCACGGCGGGTTGCCCATCGTCGTCCCGGAGTTCAACGATGAACGGATCGGTGACCTCACCAGCTGTGATTTCCTGTTCGTCCGACGCGAAGGCAACAGACGCGGCTGCTGCCTCGCTGATGAACTCCACGGTGGCCTCGTCGTCGATGGCGTCGCCGTTCACGGTCCCGGTGATGGTGGCGGTGCCGGGATCGTCGTCGGCGGTGAGAGTCGCCTGGTAGGTGCCGTCGCCCTGGTCGCTCACCTCATCCAGGCTGCCGGCCGTGGTGGACAGCTCCACGTCGTCCCCACCCTCGGTGAGCTGATTGCCGAACTGATCCCGGAGCCGGACTGTGATGGTGGAGGTGGAGGATCCGTCAGCGGCGAGCTCGGTCGGATCCGCCGAGATCGTCGAGGTGCCTGTGTCCGCCGGACCCACCTCCGCGGTGGCCGTGAACTCGACGGGGCTCCCGGAGAGCCCGCTCGAGCTGGCCTCCACCGTGTAGTCGCCCGGCGTATCGCCCAGGGTCAGCGTCGAGCTGGCTTCGCCCTCATCGTTCGTGGTGGCGGAGGTCGTGGAAAGCGACTGCCCCGATGCGCCAGAGGGGGTCTCGGTGATCGAGAACTCGACCGGGTGCCCCGTGACCGGGAGACCATTGTCGTCAGTGACCCGGACGACGAACGGATCACCGAGCTCGCTGCCCACCGTGCCCTCCTGGCCATCGCCAGACACCTCGTCGATGTCCGTGGCTTCTCCGAAGACGAACTCCACCGTGGCCTCGTCGTCGATGGCGTCGCCGTTCATGGTCCCGGTGATGGTGGCGGTGCCGGGCGAGGTCGCGGCGGTGAGGGTTGTCTCGTAGGTCCCGTCGCCCTGGTCGCTCACCGAGCCCAGGCTCCCGGCTGTAGTGGACAGCTCCACAACGTCCCCACCCGAAGTGAGGTCGTTGTCGAACTCGTCTCGGAGCTGGACGGTGATGGTGGAGGTGGAGGACCCGTCGGCCTCGAGTTGCGTGGGGTTGGCCGAGATCGTTGAACTCCCCGCGTCCGCCGGTCCCACTTCGGCGGTGGCCGTGAACTCGACGGGGCTCCCGGAGAGTCCGGTGGAGCTGGCCTCCACCTCATAGTCGCCCGGTCTGCTACCGAGGGTCAGGATGGAGCGGGCCTCGCCTGAGTTGTCGGTGGTGGTGGAGGTCGGGGAGAGCCCGTGCCCGGAAGCGCCGGAGGGGGTCTCAGTGATGGCGAATTCGACCGGGTGGTTCGCGACCGGGGACCCGTTGTCGTCGGTGACCCGAACGACGAACGGATCACTGAGATCCGTGCCCACCGTGCCCTCCTGGTCATCGCCGGAGACCGGGTCGATGTCCGTGGCTCCGGCGGCAACGAACTCTACGCTGGCGTCATCGTCGATCGCGTCGCCGTTCACGGTCCCGGTGATGGTGGCGGTGCCGGGGGAGCTGGCGGCCGTGAGGATGGCCTGGTAGGTGCCGTCGCCCTGGTCGCTCACACTCCCCAGGCTCCCGGCTGTAGTGGAGAGCTCCACGTCGTCCCCACCCTCGGTGAGCTCGTTGCCGGACCCGTCCCGAAGCTGGACCGTGATGGTGGAGGTGGAGGAT
>SKKH01000187.1 GCA_007121555.1 Gemmatimonadota bacterium
GGCTCGGCTTGCGTCAGGGGGCCGCGGCGGCTAAATCCCCGCATCTTCTCCTCCGCACCCCATCGACCGCCACCGTACATGTCCCTTCCCTACCCTCGGGGAGCGTGCCTCGGCCCCCTTCGAGGGGAGCGCTGCACCACGCCTCCGGTCCTCCTCCTCCCCTGGATTCTGGTGGGGTCCTCGCTTCTGGGCGGGATCGCGGGTCCAGGTCCGGTCGCTGCGCAGGAGTCGGAGCAGCCGGCCCCCGTCGTGGTCGCCGGAGTAGGAGACACTCTGACCCTTGGGGCGATTGACACCCTGGCCCGGGAGCACAGCCCCGGGTGGGCCCGGCTCCAGAGCCAATTCGAGGAGTCCGCGCGGGGTGCGGAGGCCGAGGTCCGTCCCTCGAACCCCTCCCTGGGATGGGATGTGGAGTACCTCGACGAGGCCGGTCAAGGCACCTGGGAGCAGACCGCCTTCCTTGAGAAGTCCTTCCGGCTCCCGGGATTCCGCCGGAGTCTCCTGGGCCACGTCGATGAACGGGTTCGTGCAGCGGAACTCGACAGGAAGCGCGACGAGTTCGCCTGGCTCTCCGAGGCCCGTCGGGAACTCGTGGCCGCCGCCGTCGCCAGGGAGGAGGTCCGAACCCTGACGCGCCTCGAGGGGCTGGTCGACCTGCTGGAAGAGATCGCCCGGGCCCGAGCAGCGGAAGGAGAGCTCTCCGGCGTCGAGGCCAGACTTCTGGAAATGGGACAGTACCAGCTCCGTTCCCTACTGGCCGACGCCTCCGTCGAGGAGGACCGGCGCCGGGCCCGATGGGAGGGTCGGATGGCAGTGGCGCTCCCGGAGCAGATCGATTTCGCCTCCGAGGCGGCCCGAGCCGAGGTCGAGCTTCCGGGGGAGGGTCGGATCCTGGCCTGGCTCGAGGACTCCCCTGCGGCCCGGGCCGATCGCCAGAGGGTACTGGCGGCCCGAGGGGGGGTGCGAGTGGAGCAGGGTCGCCGGTGGCCCGGGGTCGACATCCTCGCCGGGGTTCGCCGGGTGACCCCGGAGCACCATGGGTTCGTCGTCGGTGCTGCGGTCCCCCTTCCGCTGCGGGACGGGAACCGTGCCGCGATCCAGGCGGCCCGGGCCGTCGAGCGGTCGGGGGAGGTGGCCCAGGCGCTGAGGGGTTCCGCAGATCGAGCCCGAGCTCTGGAGCTCGTCCGGACCCTCGAGCGCATGGAGGAGCGCCTGGACGCCTTCCCCCAGGACCTCGCGGACCCAGATCCCTTCCTCACCGCCCTGGTGGCACTCTACGAAGATGGGGTCGAGCCGCTCAGCGGGGTTCTCAGCTCCCTCACCCTCCTTGCCGACACGTATCGAAGTCGTGCCGGACAGCTGGAGCTCTACTTCGACGCACTCTTCGAGCTGGAGGCCCTTACGGGTCGCCGGCTCCTAGCACCCTGACGGGCCCATCCATGGCTTCACGCCCAAGCATCCTGGCCTTCGCCCTCGCCCTCCTCCTCGCCGCCTGCGGGGATGGAGAGCACGACGAGCAACACGATCACGACCATGACCACAACGGGCATCGGCTCACGGTGTGGGAGGGCGATCGGGAGGCCTTCGCCCACTTCGAGATCCACGAAGGGTCGGGTCGGATCGAGGGCACCCTGTATCTCTCCATCGACCATGAGCCCCTCACCGACCCTCAGGAGGGAACTTCCGTCGGGCGGATTCGGCTCGGATCGGCGTCAGATGGAGACGAGTCCGAGCTCGTCCTTCGGGCTCCGGGCCGGGCCGATTTCGAGCTCTTCTTCGGGGAGAGCGATGAGGCGACGCTCAGCGCCGAACTCCGTCTGGCGGATGGAGAGTCCTGGGAGGTGGAGCTCGGTGTCGTGGACCGGAGGGCCGGTGAACCCTCCGAGCCGGCCGAGGAGCTGGCCGTATACGAGAAGTCCAGCCAGTGGCGCCTCCCCTTCGCCGCAGAGCTCGCCCAGCGCCGCCAGGTGGACCGGACCGTAGCCGGGACAGGCCGGGTGTCCGCCGACCCACGACACGCCGTCACCATCTCCGCCCCCGTCGAGGGTCGGGTCGGGAACGGTGAGGGCCTCCTTCCCACCGTCGGGGCCCGCCTCGAGCCCGGGGCTCCCCTCCTCGCCCTGGCCCCCACCCTCGGAGGTGAAGGGTCATGGGTCGATGCGCGGCTCTCCTACCTCCAGGCCCGCGACGCCTTCGAGCGGGCCCAGCGGCTCCTGGAGGCGGAGGCGATCTCCCGATCCGACTTCCAGGAGCGGGAGCGCATGTACGAGGCCCGTCGTGCCGGCTACGAGGCGGCCATGGGCACCGGGGCGGGGGCGTCGCTCCGTATCGACGACCGTGGGGATCACCTGCGTCTGGCCACGGCTCGCGCCGGCGTCGTCGCCCAGCTTCACGTGCACCCAGGGGCGACGGTGGGTCGGGGGGCTCCGCTCCTGGATCTCTACGATCCCGGGCACCTCCACCTCGACATCCTGGCCTTCAGCGACGAACTCCGGGAGCTCGGAGAGATCACCACCCTGGAGATCGGGGCGGGCCGGGGGGACTGGACCGTCCTCGAGGCCCACGAGTTCTCCATCGTAGGGCGCGACGCTCCGGGGGATGCGGCGGGGACCCGGTCCCGGCTCTCCGTGGTCCTCGAGCAGGGAGAAGGGCCCCTGCGGATCGATCAGCCGGTCCAGGTCCTCCTTCGCCGAGAGGGAGAGGAGGAGGCCCTCGTCGTGCCCTCCGCAGCCCTCTTCGACGAGCACTCCCACAAGGTCGTCTTCGTCCAGCACTCGGGCGACCAGTTCGAGCGAAGGATCGTCGAGGTGGGTGCGAGGACGAGTGATTGGGTGGTGATCGCCGAAGGGCTCGAGGAGGGGGAGAGGGTCGTGACGCGGGGTGTGTACCCCGTCCACCTCGCCACGGCGGGGATCACCATCGAAGACAGCCACGACCACTGAGGCCGACATGCTCGATCGACTCATCGAGGTGAGCATCCGCGGACGGGTCGTGGTGCTCGTCCTGACGCTGGTTCTCGTGGCCGGGGGGATCCACCTCGCCCGGGACATTCCCATCGACGTCCTCCCCGACGTCTCCTCGCCGGTGGTGACGGTGATCACCGAGGCTCCAGGGATGGCGCCGGAGGAGATGGAGCTCATGGTCACCTTCACCGTGGAGTCCGCCCTCGTGGGAGCCGAGGGCGTGCGTAGAGTGACCTCGAACTCGATCCAGGGGTTCTCCTCGGTCCAGGTGGAGTTCGACTGGAACATGGGGACCCAGGAGGCACGCCAGATCGTGACCGAGCGTCTCCAGGGGGTGGGCGACCAGCTTCCCGATCAGGTGGGGACCCCATTCCTGGCTCCGGTCACCTCCATCATGGGCGAGATCATGCTCGTGGGGTTCACCGTGGACTCCACCTCCCTCCGGGAGCTCCGCACCCTGGTGGACTTCACGGTCCGTCGCGAGCTCCTGGCGTTGCCCGGGGTCGCGGCCGTCTCCGTCTACGGGGGAGAACGCCAGCAGTTCATCGTGGAGCCCGACCCGGACCGGCTCGAGGCGAGCGGGGTTTCCCTGGCCCGTCTCCTCCAGGCCACGGCCGAAGCCTCCACCACGATCTCGGGGGGGTACTTCACTTCCTCCGGGTACGAGTATCCGGTCCGGGGATTCGGACGACTCACCGAGGTCGCCGAGCTGCGCTCCGCCGTCGTCGACCCGGTGGCCCAGGGTGCCCCCCTCCTCGTGGGAGACCTGGCCGAAGTCCGGGTCGGTTCGGCTCCTCCCATCGGGGCGGCCTCGGTGAACGCGCGGCCCGGGATCATTCTGGTGATCAGCAAGGCACCGGACGCCCACACGGTCGAGCTCACCCGCTCCATCGAGGACCTCCTGGAGACCTTGGGCGCGACCCTTCCCGGGGATGTGGAGATTCACCCGGAGCTCTTCCAGCAGGCCCACTTCATCGACATCGCCATCGCCAACGTGCGGAACGCACTGATCCTGGGCGCTCTCCTGGTCGTCCTGATCCTCTTCGCCTTCCTGACGAGTTGGCGGACGACCCTGATCTCCCTGGCCGCGATCCCCACCTCGGTCCTCCTCACGGTCCTGGTCCTGCGAGCCACCGGGCTGACCTTCAACACGATGACACTGGGGGGTATCGCAATCGCCGTGGGCGTCCTGGTGGACGACGCCATCGTCTTCGTCGAGAACGTCTTCCGGAGGCTGTCGGAGAATCAGGCTCGCGCCGAAGGGGAGCAGACCCCCTTCCTGGAGGTGGTAGGCGAGTCGGCCCGGGAGATCAAGGGGCCCATCGTCCTGGCGAACTTCACCATCGTCGTCGTCTTCCTTCCCCTCCTCTTCCTGACCGGACTCGAGGGTCGACTCCTCCTTCCCCTGGGCATCGCCTATGTGGCCACCATCGCGGCCTCGCTCCTGGTGGCGCTGACCCTCACACCGGCAATGTGCGCCTGGCTCCTCGGGCGATCCCGGTCCGTGGAGCGGGGCCGGGGTTGGTTGAGCCGCCGACTCGACGCCCTCTACGCCCCGACCCTCGACTGGGCGCTCACCCGGCGGGGACCCATCCTCGTGGGGGTGGGGCTCCTGCTCGTCGGGACGCTGGCTCTTGTGCCCGGGCTGGGGCGTTCCTTCCTCCCGGAGTTCAATGAGGGGACGTTGAACGTGGGGCTGGCCACCCTCCCGGGAACGTCCCTCGAGGAATCCGAGCCTTTCGGCGTCGCCGTCGAGGAGATCCTCCTGAGCCATCCCCGTGTGATCTCCACGGGGCGCCGGGTGGGTCGGGCCGAGATGGACGAGCACGCCATGGGATCCCACGGGCATGAGCTCGAAATTCGGTTGGACACCGATGGCCTCGACATGTCGGCCTTCATGGAGGAGATCCGGGAGGCGCTGGCCGAGGTGCCGGGGGTGAACATCTCTCTCGATCAGCCGATCACCCACCGGATCGACCACATGCTCACCGGGGTGCGGACGAATCTGGCAGTTAAACTCTTCGGCCCGGATCGCCGGCGGCTCCAGGCGCTGAGCCGGGAGCTGGAGTCGATCCTGGCCCGGGACGAGAACATCCGGGACATCCTCACCGAGGAGCAATCCGACGTCCCCCAGCTCCAGGTCCTACCGGACCGCCAGGCCATGGCCCTCCACGGAGTGACCATGAGGGAGCTCGGGGAGGTGGTCGAGACGGCCGTGGGGGGACGCGTGGTGGATCAGATCTACCTGGACCCGGCGGTCTTCGACCTCGTGGTGCGCCTCCCCGAGCGGTTCCGGGAGAATCCGGAGGCCGTGGCACGGATCCCGGTGGCCCGCCCGGGGGGCGGCAGGCTTCGGCTCGAGGATCTGGCCGAAGTCCGGGTCTCCTACGCTCCCAGCGCGATCTCACGGGAGAATGCGAGCCGAACGCTGGTGACCCAGGCGAATATCGTGGGGGGAGATCTCCGGGGCACCGTCGACCGGCTCCGTGAGGAAGTCGAGGCGGGCCTCGATCTGGGAGGAGGGTACGTCGTCTCCTTCGAGGGGCAGTTCGAGCAGGAGGAGGCGGCCACCCGGACGATCCTCCTGGTGAGCCTCCTCTCCCTCCTCCTGATCTTCCTGGCCCTCTACCTCCAGTTCGGGTCCGGGTCGCAGGCTTTCCTGATCCTCCTGAACCTCCCCCTGGCCCTCGTGGGAGGGATCCTCGTCGTTCGCCTGGGCGACGGAATCCTGAGCATCGCCGGGCTCATCGGGTTCATCACCCTCTTCGGGATCGCGATCCGCAACGGGATCATTCTGATCGCCGAGTACAATCGGCTCGTGGCCGACGAGGGGAGGAGTCCGCGGGAGGCCGTCCTGGAGGGATCCATGACCCGGCTCCAGCCGATTCTCATGACGGTGATCACGACCGCTCTCGCCCTCACCCCACTGGCCCTCACCGCAAGTCGGCCCGGGAATGAGATCCAGGGACCCATGGCCGCGGTCATCCTGGGCGGCCTCGTCTCGGCCACCCTTCTGAACATGATCGTGGTCCCCCTACTCTTCGACTGGCACTTCGGA
>SKKH01000012.1 GCA_007121555.1 Gemmatimonadota bacterium
CAGACCCTCGACGAACCGCCGTCACGGTGTCCGTCTCATCACGATACTGGATTCCTCCACGGTGCAACTCGCCTCCACCAGCCGGCAGAGGACCGTAGCGACTTGCTCTATACCTTCATCACCGAACCAGACCGTCACCGTTTCGTCGGCCAGCGTCGGATCGTCAAGAACCAGGTTCACTCCGAACCGCTCCTGCAGTTCGCTCCCCACCTCAAGGAGTGGAGTGGATTCAAAGGCCAGAAAACCGCCCATCCAGGCAAGCAATGGCCAGACGTCATCCACGGGAGTGACGGTCGGAGTCCCCCCAGCAGAGATATGGCTGACCTCACTTCCCTTCACTTCAACCTCCATGTCCCCGGAGTCCAGTGCGACTCGGCCGTCGACGACCACGAGGCGAAGGTCCGAGGCCCGGGTGCTCAGTTCGAAGCGAGTGCCCAGGACCCGAGCGTTGCCTGCTGAGGTGGCGACGACGAAGGGAGCCACTGAATCGGATGCCACTGCGAAGAACGCGGTGCCGTCCAACCGCACCTCTCGACTTGCCGGGTCGCGCGGGATCGTCAGGCGGCTCTCCGGTCCCAGGCGGATCACAGTTCCGTCCGCCAAATGAGTTGTGGAGGACTCTCCCACGCCCGTCACCACCTCGCTGGATCTGAAGGCGGTCGGCTCCGAGCCCCGCTCGTGGCCTCCCATCAGGTATCCCAGCCCGAGGGCGAGGACGATGACGGCCGCCGCCGCCATCGTGCGAACACCCCAGGTGCCAATGGTTCGAGGGGCCTCCGCTTCTTTGATGATCGTCGTCGGACCCGGGGCGGGAGGTTTATGTGACCTGCTTGTGCGGCCCGCTCCCGAGACCTTCCATACCTCGACGAAGCGGCGGTAGGAGGTCTCGTTCTCGATGGAGGCAGCGCGCCAACGTCTGAGTCGTGCTGCCTCACGGCTGCTGATCCGGCCCTGAAGGGACCTGACGATTAGCTCTTCCAAAATGCTCCGGGGTCTGAGTGCTCCCCAACTGACCAGGGTCAGTCCGTCTGGACGGCTTTGGGGGAATCTCGTCTCAAAGGTTCCCGCCGCTGTAGAGGAGACACACGGGTTGGGTGAGGTCTACCGGGTGCCCCTGGAAACCCGTGGGGATGAGGAGGGTCCTCGGGTGGGTTATCACATTGATGTGAAGGCATTTGCGACGATCTTTCCGTCGCCTGCCCGTGACTGGCGGAGGTAGGGATGCGGGCTCAATGCCTCGTTGTGCTGGCTGGTTCGTCCGGAGAGGGCTCGGTTGGCGTGAGATGGACCTCGAGGGCTGAGCGAAGGTCCTGCATGGCCAGGCTCACCTGGTTGGCCACCGTCTGGGGAGACAGATCCAGGGTCTCGGCGGTCTCCCGATACGAGAGGTGATGAAAACGGACGAGAACGAAGATCTCTCGACGACGCTCGGGCAGCGTATCGAGGGCCTCCAGGACGGCCTCATGGAGTGCCTCCCCTTCCGCCTTCTGCAGGGGGGACGGGGAGGGATCCCTCTCAGGCGGGGGGAAGCGCCGGAGCCAATCCCGGAAGGTGGTTCGATTTCGCCTTGCGTTGAGGGAGGCGTTCCGAACCATTCGGTAGAGTAGAGGGCGCAGGGTTTCGGTGTTGGTCCATTCCCGCCGCCGCCGCCAAAGTCGCACGAAAGCGTTCTGAACAACGTCCGCTGCCCGGTCCGGATCTCCCACGAAGCGCAGGGAATAGTCGATAAGATCCTCCCAATACCTCTCCATCAAAGGACCCAAACATGCCTCGTCTCCGCTCTTCAGGCCTTGGATCAACTCGGATTCCAGGACCTCGAACGGGACGTCGAAACGCGTAAAATCCCGAAGGTGGAACCGGACAGTCATGGGGCACCCGGGTGCCGTGGAGAAATCTTTACTCAGATTGGACGCCGGCGGGTCGGGGCGCAAGTCGGTCTGGAGGCGGGCGAGGGCGAACCGCTCGACTTGCTGGTGCGGCACGACGGTCACCGGGAGAAGGTCCGGGCTCAACTCCACGTCGGGGATGTATCTCGTTGGTGCATGAGTGGTCCGGGCTTCGGAGATCCTGATCCGCCCTCGTCAGGCTTGAATCTCACCAGGCACTCCCAAGGGCTCTGCCGGGAAACGGCCCTCGTCCCCACGAAATACCGACCGTTCGAGGGGCTGCAATGCCTGGAGCCGAGCTTGTCGTCAGACCAACCCGACCCACGCCACCGCCAGGTCGGCTTCGAAAGCCGCCTGCCCCGCCACGATCCCCAGGCGCAGCAGTTCGGATGTATCCAGGGGCATCCTCAAACCCTGGGGTTCGAACTGGGACCAGGTGACCAGGGTCGTGCTCCACCGGTCGGCCACCGGGAGCGGCGCCCTGAAGTACGCCCACGGGGCTCGGGTCTGCGGGGTGCGCAGGTGCAGGAAATACCGGTGTGCTCCCTCCGGCGAGGATGCCGGATCGACGGCGCCGCCCCGATGGACCATCACGGCGATGCCCCGGTGGGCACGTCCATCCAGGGATCCGCCCCCCTCGTCCAGCCGCCTGACCATCTGGATGAACCCCCCGCCTCGATCGAGCGAAACTGTTCCCTGGAGCCGGAGAGCCTGGATCCCCTCGACGTCCTCCAGTGAGGCCGTGGCCCGGGAGACCCCGCCCATGACCCGGTCGGTGAAGATCCGCCAGCGCATGGCGGCGGCCTTCCCCTCCCGGGTCAGATCATCGAGGACGAGGTGCGAAATATGTGATTTCATTATAACAGCCTTCTAAGGCGCTCCCAGGGCGTCCCAGTGGATGATGGCGTTCCAGACGAGGGCGAAGTTCCCGTGGGGCTGGTATCGGTGCATGGGGTTGAAGCCGAAGAGCACCATGTGGCCCTCTCCCATGGCGTGGTCCACCACCGCCGGTCGCCCGGCCAACTCTCCGGGGCTCACCACGACCCCGCTCATGAACAGATCGTCGGGTGTTCCGGCGTAGCGGATGGGCGTCCCGGAGGTGCGGGTGCCCACCGTCTCGATGTAGGGTCCGAATTTGTGCCAGAGCGGGATCTCGCCCTCGTATCCGAAGGTGAGGGGGTTCGAGGGATCGGTCACCTCGCCCCGGAGGATGGAGCCGGGGATGATGAGCTCCTCGGGCTCGAAGAGCCTGGCGTTTCGGGTCAGCGAGTACTCGATGGGAAGCCGGCTCGCCGATCCGAGGGTGATGAAGGTGCCCCCATCCTCCACGAAGTCCCGCAGCGCCTGGAGGCCCTCGAAGCCCATCCCCCCGGTAATGCGCTCTGCGCTGTTGGGAATCCCGTGGGCCGGAAACTCCTCGGTCTGTGTGTAGGACAGGGGACCGTGGCGGTCGTCGATTCCCTCGAAGATCTGCTTGCCCGTGCTGTTGCGGCCCTGTTCGGGGAAGAGGATCACGTCGAAGCGGTCTCGGAGGTCTCCTCCTCCGGCCAGCTCGGTCTCGGCCAGCATGGTGAAGGGCACCCCCAGGTAGTCCAGGGCGTAGCGGACCGCGCCGGAATCCCGGGTCTCTCGCCAGGTGTGCAGAAATCCGATTCGGGGAAGGGGCATGGGGGATCGCTCCACCCCCTCAACCGCGCTGGAGGCGAGCCCGTGGAGGTCGAAGCCGAAGCGGCGGGCCCAGCCCTCGAGCTCGTCGCGTTCGACCTCGGCCGCGGGGACGAGCCAGGCTCCGGGGCCCAGCTCTGTCCCGCCGGCGGTCACCGGACCGCGGGCCACGTGGATGGAGGCGTCTCCCAGCTCGAAACGAGCCTGGAGCGACATGGCCGAAGCCCGGGGGTGCACGGCGAACCAGTCCACGCCGTCGCCGGCCCGGATCTCTCCCTCGGGGACGATGGCCGTGGTCACCTCGGCCATGGCCAGGGCCTGGACGGCGCTGTCGTCCACAGGGTGGGCCGCGACGTTGTGCATAAGGGGAAGGGTCCAGGCCATGCCCCCCCGGATGAAGGCCACCTCCTCGCCCTCAGAGGGATAGTGTTGCACGTCCATGAGCATGTGGGCGAAGTCCCGGTAGGGCTGATCCATCCGGATCACGTAGTCACCGGCGGCCACCGACACGCCGGCGAACTGTCCGCCCTCGCTCGCCTCGTGGACCTCGATTCCGTGTTTGCGGACCAGGTTGAGCATATAGGCGGCATCGGCCTTCCGCTCCTGTGCCCGGGGCACCACATAGGCGAAAGGCGCCTCGCTCTGTCCCCGCTCCAGGCTGTTCTTCGACTTCACCCAGAAGTGCTCGAGGATCTCCTCCCGATTGGTGCTGGCCCAGTAGAACGAGTGGAGCATCCCGGACTGCTGGTAGTTGATCACGTTCCGGAAGGACCAGTGAGCGCGCTCATAGGCCGGGGTCGGCCGGAACCACTCCCGGGTCCTCATCTCCGGTCGCGGTTCCCGCACCCGGGTATTGGGCAGGGAGCTGAAGATCCCCCAGGTCTCGGTGAACCGGCCGATGGCGTTCCGGTTGTTCGTGATCCAGAAGAGGTATCCGGGGAACCATCCGTCGTAGAAGTCGTGGGTGAACACCCCGGGCATCCCGTAGCGCTCCAGGGCGGTGGACTCGTAGTTGGCCATCCACTGCCATTCCTTGATCGTGATCGGGTCGATGTACTCGTTGTAGGGTCCGGTCCCGGTGGAGAAGTAGTGGTAGGACGTGGCGTCCCCCGCTTCATGTACATCGAGGCTGATGGGGTGCTTCCACTCCAGGAAGAGGTCCAGCATCTCTTCCGACAGGCGCAGGTAGAGCTGGAGGGCGTTGCGGTTGTTGTCGTGGCCGGCGTAGTGGCCCCAGTACGGGGCAGGGGGGATGTTGTCGGCGTCGTCGTAGATGCCCTCGCCGTGGCGCTGGTACCACTGGACCATCCGGTCCCGTCCGTCAGGTTCGGTGACCGGCACCAGGAAGACCACCACGTTCTCCATGGCCCGCCGCACCATGGGGTGCTCGGCCACCGCCAGCCGGTAGGCCATCTCCATGGCCATCTCGGGATGGGCTGTCTCCGGCGAGTGCAGGCCCGTGTACACGGTGTAGATGATGGGGAGCTCTTCGATCCAGGCTCGCGCTTCGGCCTCGGAAGTCTCGCGGGGGTCGGCCAGGGCGTTCATCCCCTCCTTGATCCGATCCAGCCGGACGAGATTCTCCGGGGAGCCGATCTGAAGGAGGCGGAATTCCCGCTCCTCCTCGCTGAGTCCCAGGGTATGAAGGTTCACCCGATCGGAGCTGGCGGCCAGCGCCTCGTAGTACCCGTAGATCTCATCCACCCGGTGGAGGTGTCCCGGCTGGCCGATGCTCTGTCCGAAGTGGTCGAAGGGCGACACCACCCCAGCCCCTTCGGGGAGGTAATCCACCAGGGGGCTGATGAACTCCGGCTTGGTGGTCCAGCTCCGGATCTGCTCCGAGGCTTCCCGCTGGATCGGCGTGCCCCAATCGGTCTCCGTGGGCAGTTCCACCTCCAGGTGCCAGTCGAACTCCTGGGGAACCGGAGGGTCGGCGGCGTTCTGAGCCGTGAGGGGCCCTCCGGCGAGCAGGGTTGCCAGCAGGGCGGCGACCAGGAGGAGCGGCACGGGAAGCGGCGAGGGCGGATCCGCCGCTCGCGGCAGGCTCGAGGACTGCGCGATGGAGGGGGATTCGTACATGGCAGACGTGATGGGGTTGGAGTTGGCCGATTCAGGGGGGAGGCAGTCAGGCCGGCGGCACGTGGACTACTCAACGACTCGATCGTGTTCCTGGAGTCCCGGCGTCATGGTCCCCGATCCTCCGGGGACCCGTCCGGCCTCGCACATCCTCGCCAACCTATGGCGAGCCCCCCTTCGGCGCAGCCCTGGATCCCCCGGACCCGAAGAGTTCGGGTCGGGATCGGCAGAGGAGTAGGGCCAGGAGCAGGAGAAGCATGAAGGGTGCCACCCCTGCGATCACGCTCGTGTCGCCTCCGGTCTGGCCGAATCCAGGGAGTCCCAGCCGGCCTCCCGCTCCCAGGGAGAGGGCCATCCCGGTGAACCAGCCGCCCAGCGCCCCGACCACCATGGCCGCGGTGCCGGAGAGGGCGAGGATATGGGTCCCGATCCGAGCCCCCGTCGAGGCCGCGCCATCAGATCTTCCCCCTCCGATCTCCTCGGGTCTCATGACATCGGTCCAGAGGAGTCCCATCCGTGACACCCGCCCATAGAGGAGTCTCAGGAGCAGCCATCCCAGGAGCACGGGGACCAGGACGTTGTTGATGGCCACGATGGTGCCGAGTACGGTGAACGGAAAGAAACGCAAGAGCTCGAGGCCCCACCCCAGGATCGCGGCGTTGGCCAGACCCGCCACCCCGACCAGGAGGCAGAATTCCAGGATCTGCCGAGGCGAGGTCATGGACGGTTCCTCTCCACTGGAGAGGGGGCCCAGTCGTCCCCAGAGCACATAAGGCACGGCTCCGAAGAAGAAGTTGCCCACGAAGCCCACCAGGCTCCCGGGCCCGAAGGTACCGAAGAGGTCGGCGATGAGGTTGCCCACGGCCGCTCCCCAGGCCGCCGCAGGACCGAAGAGGAGGGAGGCGGCGGGGATGAGAATGGGGGCCACCCGGATTTCGGTGAAGCCCGGCACCAGGGGGATCGCCTTGAAGGGGACGATGACGGCGGCGTACACCGCGGCGATGAGGACGGTGAGCACGATCATCTGCGTGCTCTTCCACATGGTGAGGAGTTCCTTCATGGCGCGGACCTCCGGGGAAGGCGCGAGGAGGAGGGAACGGGATGAGGGGGGCAGGTCATCGGATGAGTCCGGGGATTCTGAGGGCTCCGGTGGCCGCGATCCAGAGGCCCATGCCGATCCCCACCAGGGCCAGGGCCAGCAGGAGCCAGTCCCAGGCGCCCATGCGGAGGGGAAGATATCGGGTCCGACGGCGAGCGACCCCGAACCCCCGGGCCTCCAGCGCCATGGCCTGCTGATTCGCCGCTCGGAGTGCGGAGGTGAAGATGGGAACCAGGAGGGGAAGAAAGGTTCGCAGCCGACGGATGGGCCCCCCGCCGTCCACATCCAGCCCCCGCGCCCTCTGCGCCTGGACGATGGTGGTCCCGGCCCCGATGAAGGTGGGGACCATGCGGAGGGCCGCTGAGAAGGTGAAGGCGAGGCGGTGGGGCATGCCCATGGCCGTCATTCCGGCCGCGATCTCCTCGTTCCGGGTGGTGGAGAGCCAGAGGACCGAGGCCGTGATCGTTGCGGTGAGTTTGAGTCCCGTGGCCACCCCGAAGAGGAGCGACTCCAGGGTGAGGGGCCCCCAGAGCGGGGTCTCGCCCCCGGAGAAGACGGTCCACACCAGCAGCGACACGACGAAGACGGCGATGAGGATGACCCGGACCCGAGCCAGGGAGCGCCATGCCCCCGCCAGCTGGATCCCGCCCAGCGCCAGGAGCTGGAGAACCAGGGGGAGCCAGGGCTGGTCTCCGGCCACCGCCAGGAAGATGACGGCGAGGAGGACCAGGAATTTGGTCCGGGGATCCAGGCGGTGGAGCACCGAGTCCCTCGCCACGTAGAGGTAGATGTCCAATCTCTATTCCTCTCGCACCAGGCACCGGGCCGCCTCGGCCACTGAGAGCAGGGGACGCCCCAGGGCCCGGGTCATCTCCACCACCTGGGGAGCCCGGAGCCGGGCCCGCTCCAGGAGGGTCTCGTCGCCGAAGACCTGACGGGTGGGGCCGTCGGCCACGATCCGGCCCTCGGCCAGGACCACGGTGCGTCGCGCGTATTCGGCCACGACCCACATGGAGTGGGTCACACAAAGGATGGTTCTTCCCTCCCGGTTGAGACGGGCCACCAGCTCCATCATCCGCCGCTGTTCGCCGTAGTCGAGACCGGTCGTCGGCTCGTCCAGGACGATGATCCGGGGCCGGGTGGCCAGGACCGAGGCCACCGCTACCCGCTGTCGCTCTCCCTTGGTCATGGTGAACGGGTCCTCGTCGTCGCGTTCGGCCAGGCCCACGGCCTTCAACGCCTCGTCCACTCGGTCTTCGATGCCGTCTAGGCCGTGGTTGCGGAGGGCGAAGGCCACCTCTTCCCGAACCGATTCCGCAAAGAGCTGATGGTCCGGGCTCTGGAAGACGTATCCCACCGTCAGCCCCAGCTCCCGGACCCCCATTCCCCGCGTGGGTCGGTCCTCCAGGTATACCTGGCCAGAGGTGGGCTCCAGGAGGCCGTTGAGGTGCTTGATCAGGGTGGTCTTCCCGGATCCGTTCGCACCCACGATCCCCACGAACTCGCCGGCGTGGAGCTCCAGCTCCACCTCTGCCAGGGCCTCCACACCGCCGGGGTAGCGGTGGCCCACGCCGGAGAGGCGGAGGAGGGGCGGGCCGGCACGGAGAATGGGGTCGGGGTCTGTCGTGAGCGCGCTCCACGTATCGTCCGGTACGTGATACCCCCGGCTGCGGAGCTGAGTGGTCGCCCTCTCCACATCGAGCACGGGGGGCTCGCCGAGGAGCTCCAGGAGGTGGGCCGCGCCTGGGGGTTGGATCCCCCGGCGCTCGAGCCAGCCGGCCCGGGTGAGGATCTGGTCGGGAGATCCCACGGCCTCGATTCGGCCCCGGTTCAGGACCAGAACCCGGTCGACGCCCGTCAGGGCCTCTATCTCGTGCTCCGCCACCACCAGGGTCCGGCCCTCATCACGGAGCTGGCGAGCCACCCGCAGCACATCGATGGAGCCCGCCGGGTCCAGGTCGGTGGTGGGCTCGTCCATGACGAGGATCCGGGGGTGGAGCGCCAGGACGGCGGCGATGGCCAGGCGCTGCTTCTGACCGCCGGAGAGGGAGGCCGGCTCGCGGTGCTCCAGACCCGAGAGCCCCACCAGGGCCAGGGTGGCGGCGACCCATGCCTCCATCGTCGGCCGGTCCACCCCGAAATTCTCCAGTCCGAAGGCCACCTCCAGCGCTACGTTCGTGGCGAAGAGTTGAGCCTCGAAGTCCTGAAACACGAGGCCTACCTGGTTGGCCAGTTCCGCTACGGAACGGTGCCGGGTGGACGTCCCGAACACCGTCACCTCACCCTCCATCGTT
Organism: Gemmatimonadota bacterium; assembly: GCA_007121555.1. GTDB lineage: Bacteria > Gemmatimonadota > Gemmatimonadetes > Longimicrobiales > Gaopeijiaceae > PWLA01. The sequence continues at coordinate 9,021 of SKKH01000012.1, forward strand.
CCCCGGGAGAAGTGGGGAATCAGGCCGTTTAGGGCCAGGCAGAGGGTGGACTTTCCGGCTCCCGAAGGCCCCAGCAGGACAATCATCTGTCCCTTCTCCACCTCGAAGCTCACACCGTCCAGGGCCTGGTTCTCCCTGGCTCGATACCGGAATCGGAGGTCGCGGACCGCCAGGGCGGGCGAAGAGGATGGGCCAGGGTCCATGTACTCGGGCGCCGGGTGAGGTCAGCCTTCGATGACCGGCCAAGAATGCCGTTCGCGCACGGGAAGGCGCAAGCGCACGGGCCTCGGGTTCCTTGCCTGTCGTTTGGGATGAACATACCCTGGTCGATTCAGCCCCTATTCTGCCGACCATTCCAAATGCCCCGCCTGAGGGGAAGGACGAGACGGATATGAAACGATCGAAGATCGGGAGTCTGATGCTGGCCGCCCTGCTGGCGGCCGCCTGCGGCAACGGAGAGGCCCCTGCGCCCGCGACCGATACCGCTGCGGACCAGACCGATGCTGCAGCCGCCGGTGAGGTGCCTGCGGCTCGGGCCCAGCTTCCCCCGGAACAGCAGGAATTCTGGGCGAACCTGGAGGAGCACTGCGGGAACGCCTATCCCGGGTACGCCGCCATCATTCGGGAGGGGGACACCCGGCGAGAGGGGCTCTATGCCGGCTACGAGATGGTGGGGCACTTCCGCCAGTGCTTCGAGGACGAGCTCCGGATCCCCGGGCACATCGGGGAAGACCGTTCCCGCACCTGGATCCTGACCCCTGTGAACGGCGGACTGGATCTGCGGCACGATCACCGGGAGCCGGACGGATCGTCGTCTGAGAACACCATGTACGGGGCCAGCACCTCCGATCCCGGCACCCCCCTCCGGCAGGAGTTCACTCGCGAGGGTCAGCGGGGCTACTGGGTCCTGGAGATGGTTCCGGGCGAGCGCTTCTCCTATGGAAACCACGACGGTGACGAATGGCTGGTCCGCTTCGATTTCGACATCACTGAGCCCATTGATCCGCCGCCGCCGCCCTGGGGCTATGAGGACACGGAGCCCTATCCTCCGGTGGACTGAGGACCAGGTGAAGCGGATCCCGTCCTTCGACCCATGACCGCACACACCTTCACGATCACCCGGCGCACCAGGGGCAACGACCACATTCTGGACATCACCGGGGATCTGCTGGAAGGGGTCCGGGAGTCCGGCATCCGCTCAGGGCAGCTCGCCGCCATGGTGGTGGGATCGACGGCGGCCCTCACGGCCACGGAGTTCGAGCCGGGACTGGTGGAGCACGATCTGGCGGCGGCGCTGGAGCGGTTGGCTCCCCGGGACGGCCGCTATGAGCACGAGGAGACCTGGGGTGACGACAACGGCCACAGTCATGTGCGGGCGAGCCTGATCGGCCCCTCGGTGGCGCTCCCGGTGGTGGACGGCCGTGTACCGCTGGGCACCTGGCAACAGATCATCCTGATGGATTTCGACACCCGCCCCAGGGAGCGCACCGTGGTGGTGAACCTGGTGGGCGAGAGGTAGGTGACCTTTCGCCCCATCCGCAGGGTATCAGACCCCTTTCGTTCCACTCGCCCACTCCTCATCTGGTGCCCCTCCTCCAGTTGGTTCCGGGGGAGAGGGAGACCGAAGGGCTGAAAGACTGCAGATGAAGCGCCGCCTTTCGTACACCCGGATCCTCTTCATCCTGATCGCTCCCCTGGTCCTCTTCACCCATCACCTCTATCAGGATGGGTCGCTGGCCGAGGTCGCCCTGGAGTCCGGTGGGGTGATTCTTCTCATCCTGGCCATGGGAGGACGGATCTGGGCCAGTGCGCACCTGGCGGGGAAGAAGGAGAAGGAGCTGGTCCTGACCGGGCCCTTCGCACGCACCCGAAATCCCCTGTATTTCTTCAGTCTGATCGGATTCGTGGGAGCGGGGCTGGTCTTCGGTTCCGTGGTCCTCGCCCTTCTCTTCGCCGGCGTGTTCTTCGCCTTTCACTGGCCTACGATCCGGCGGGAGGAGGGGCGGCTGGAGGCGCTCTTCGGAGAGGAGTACCGAGCGTATTGTGCCAGGGTCCCGCGCTTTTTTCCGTTTCTGGGCCGACGGTCTTCTGGTGAGACGATCATCCTCGATGCGCCCCAGTTCGTCCGGATGTTGCGGGATGCTCTGGCCATCCCCCTGGTCATCATCGTGGCCGATCTTCTCGACTGGGCCCAGGCGAGTGGACTGGCGCCCGTGCTACTGGAGCTTCCATGAAGATCTGGGTCGACGGAGACGCCCCGCCCCGGGCGGTCAAGGAGATCGTATTTCGGGCCGCGAAGCGCCTGGAGATCGAAACGCTCCTGGTGTCCAATCAGCGGCTGACCATCCCGCTGAACAACGCCTTCGTCCATCAGGTCCGGGTGGGACACGGCGCCGATGTGGCGGACCAGCACATCGTGGATCACGCCCAGGAGGGTGACCTGGCCATCACCGCCGACATCCCCCTGGCCGCCGCCCTGGTGGAGAAGGGGGTCGTGGTCATCGACCCCCGGGGAGAGGAGTACTCCGAGGAGAACGTTCGCCAGCGCCTCTCCATCCGCGACTTCATGCAGGAGCTGCGGGATCAGGGAGTGGATACGGGCGGACCGTCGGCCTACAGAGAAAGCGAGAAGCGAGCTTTTGCCGCCACCTTCGACCGTCTCCTCACCGCGCTGACCCGCAAATAGCCGCGGCACCTTCTTCCGGAGCGCCTGCGGGTCGGACCCTGGCTCTTCCTCGAGCTACCCTCCGAAGGGGAGGGACAGCATCAGAAAGAGGTCGGTCTGGAAGGAGGAGTCTTCCGACCCACTCCCCTCGATCCCGGTTCTGACGCGGGAGAGATGCCCGTTGAGTTCCCACTGGGTCCGGAGGCCCAGAAGCGAAAGCTCGGTACCCAGCCCGAGATGCAGGGCGGGTTGGGTCTGGTCTTCGACGACCCGGTCCAGGAAGTCGTCGTCGAAGCCCCGGAACTCGACGTCGTACCGCTTGATCCCGGCGCCGGCCAGGAAATAGGTCTGGAAGAGGACGATCCTGGGAATGGGGCGGAAGACGGCGGCCGCGCCGGCCGTGGTCACATGGCTTCGCGCGGAGCAACCGTCACAGTCGCTCCAGAAGGGGATGCTGGAGTTCGTTCCGTGCCCCAGCCCCACTCGGACGCTGGTTCCCTCCCGAGCGGGTCCGGCCTCCAGCGCGAGCCCCCATGCCAACGTGCTGGCGCGCCTCCCGGCCCTGAAGACGGGGTCGCCCTGATCTCTGAACTGCCCCAGCTCTCCCATGGGTGTATAGGCTCCGAACTGCGGCAGGAGTCGGATGGAGGTCTGGGCGTGGGCTTCGAACAGGACCCCCCAGGCGGCCATGAGAACGAGCAGAGACGCGGTAGTGGCGGTCCACTTCACGAGGCGCATGACTCCTCCTGGAAAGATGATCCCTGGGTCCAACACGGATACCCGGACACGCCCCGGATGACCCCGAAGTACTCAGTCGAGACTACAGGCGGGACCCTCGGAGCGGACACCCTATTGCCGATTTCTGGATCACGTTTCGTGCCGGATTCTCAAGTCTTTTCTTTTCAATGTGTTGCCGGGTTCCCAGGGGGCTGCATCCGGCGAGATCCGGCAGCTTGTTCCCACCCCACCCCTGCGCATATTGCCTCCGGTCAGTTTGCTAGTGTGGTGAGTCAGAGATTCGGCGAGGGACCGAGGGGCTCGGCGCGCCGGGTCACGAATGCCGGCGAATCTCTGACTCACCACACTGGAAGGCCGTTGAAGAAGTAGAGGGGCCATCGTTGGGGGCTCCGGGCAGCCGCTTCCTGGGAGGACCCTTGAATCAGGAACTCCTGAACCCTTCGGTCTCCAGGGACTCCATGATCCGTTCCTTGAGTTCGTCCGGAGCCTTCTCGTTCCCCGTGGCACGTGCCACCGCCTCCCGGAAGGCCCGTTCGAAGGTGAGGAGGGGATAGCATCGCGCACAGCTCTCCAGGTGCGTCGCCACCCGTTCGTCCAGCTCCGGCTCCAGCTCCTCGTCCAGCCATTCGAAGAGGAGCTCCACCGTCTCCTGGCAGGACAGTCCGCCGGGGGGACTGAGGTACGGGACCTCATCCCGAACCCGCCGAAGGAGTTTACGGAATTCGTCCATCCATTTCATCTGGCTGCCCCCCTGGGAGAGGTCGGTGAGATGATCCCCGTCTCGACGGCGTAGTCATGAAGGGCCTTCTGGAGCATCCGCCGACCTCGGAAGAGTCGGCTTTTCACGGTACCCACGGGAGCCCCGACCACCTCGGCAACTTCCTGGTAGGAGAGGTCCTCCAGGTCGGAGAGGACGACGGCTTCCCGAAATTCCGCTGGAAGCCCCTCGATGGCCCGAAGGACCTCAGCGTCCACGACCTGGCTCCAGAATTCTCCCTCCGGGTCCCGGTTTCGAACCGACATGAAGATCGTAGCCTCGCGGGAAATCTGCCGAGGGTCCTCCTCCGAGGCCTCCTGCACGATCTCCTGATGCCTCCGGGAGCGCTCTTCCCTTCGGATGAAGAGATTCCTGCAGATGGTGAACAACCAGCTTCGCGCCCGGGTTCCCGGGGTGTACTTCTCCCAGTTCCGGTAGGCGCGCAGGAAGGTCTCCTGGGTGAGGTCTTCCGCCTGATCCGGTTCCCGGGCCAGCCGGAGCGCGAAGCGGTAGACGGCATCCATCTCAGGCAGCGCCTCCTCGCGAAAGCTCTGGTCTCGGCTTGCTCGATCCGCCACGGCACCTCCCAAGAATTGTGCGACATCCCCGAATCATCCTGCCCTCAGGCGATCCAGGACCAGAGTTTCGTGCTCCCGGAACGCGATGATGACGAGGCAGCCGGCAGCCACCGTCAGAGACGGAAAGAAGAGGGCGTTGGTTCCCTCGAGCACCCATCCCCAGGGATCCAGGATGGAGCGCCAGACCGAGAGCAACGATCCCAGATTGATCAACAGAATGACGGGGTCGACGAATCGGCGAAAGAGTCCGACGAGGGCGAGCAGCGCAATCGCCACCTGAATTCCACCCAGAATCGGCATGAGCGAGGGAAAGCTCAGGAGACCGAAGTAGAAGGTGTCGGAAACTCCAACGGCGTGTTCAGGGCTTATGATCTTGTCGAGGCCCCAGATGAGGACCAGAAGTGCGATGCCGGCGCGGAGAAGCAGGAGGGAGACGGACTGGAGAAAACCTGATCTCATTGAGACTCCGGTGTTTGAAGAGTTGGATGAATCCCTTGCTTCGACCAATTCACAGCGAAGTCCGAGGGTTCCTGAGACGGATGAAGATCGACCAGGCCGACGCCGAAACGAACCGAAGCCACACCCAGGGAGGAGACGTCATGAGCTGGATTCGAACCATCGATGAAGCTGAAGCCGACGGAGAGCTGGCACGGGTGTACGCCGGAATCGCCCGGAAGCGGGGAAAGCTCTCCAACATCATGAAGGTCCAGAGCCTGGACCCTGCCGCGATGGAGGCGCACCTCGAGCTCTACATGCGACTGCTCTTCAGGAAGGGTGGGTTGAGCAGGGCGGAGCGGGAGCTTCTGGCGGTGGTGGTCTCGGTGGAGAACGGCTGTGGGTACTGTACGCTCCATCACGCCGAGGCGCTGGCCTCCTGGTGGAAGGATCGTGGGAGGGTGGAGCGGGTCCAGGACGATCCGGCCTCCGCCGATCTCTCCTCCCGGGAGGAGGCTCTGGTCCGGTATGCTCGAAGGCTCACCCGCACTCCGTCCGAGGTCGAGGAGTCCGAGGTGGAGGGATTGCGGAACGAGGGCCTCACCGACGAAGAGATCCTCCAGGCCAACATGATCATCGGGTACTTCAACTTCGTGAACCGGGTCGCCGAGGGTCTCGGAGTGGACGCACCGCCGGAGGAGGTCGAGGGATACCGGTACTGACAGCCTTCCCGATCAGACTTCCAGGAGCGCGGGATCGGTTCGATCCAGGATGAGCTTCAGCGCAAGCACCAGGAGGATGAGAGACAGGGGGATCAGGATCTGGAAGACGCTGACCATCAGTGACGAGAGCTGGAGCCCCAGAATCAGCACGACCGCTGGAGCGCAGCACGCTCCCCCGGCCAGCAGGGCCGGCACGCTGGCCAGGATTCCCGTGGACCGGTTGAACCGGCAGGCCCTGGGCTGCCGGAAGGCGATCCAGGTCACCACGAGATTGAGGCCGGCGAGCGCGGCAAGAAAGCTCCCGAGCGCGATGTTCAGGGGCGAGAAGAGAATGGTGAAGCCCGGTAGGGTCAGTTGGGCCACGGGCTCGAAGGTGAAGGCCCCCGTCCTCTCCCACATCCGGCTCAGGTCCGTGGTCAGGAACGCCCACCCCCGCCCGCCTGCGGTGATGTCCTGGAGCGCCACGAGGAAGAGGATGAGGTAGACCCCGCCCAGGCCCAGAGCCAGGCGTCGGTAGGCCGTGACCCTGAGGATGGCCCGCAGGGTGGCCAGGGCACCCGACCTCATGGGCGCTCGCTATCCGGATAGAAGGCATGCCACGCGAAGAAGAAGGCTTCCACGGGGATCACCTTCTCAAGGGGAAGTTCCCCAGCAGCGTAGGCCTGGCCGTCCACCTCGTAGATTCCGTCGCCCATCGGAGAGATCTCGCCGAGGTCGTGGTCCGCCCTGTACAGGTAGCCCGTATCCAGGACCGGGTCGTAGACGCCACGGAAGCTCTCCGTCGTCTGTACTTCCTCGTCCCGGAGCTCGTCGAGGACGAAGTAAGCGCTTCCGCTCTCGGTCCTTCCTCCCACCACCATCGTCTTGGCGTGGTGCCGGTTGGAACTGTGCATGAGGGGGAAGATCGTTCTGTCCTCCTGATAATAGCCTCCGAGCGGGGCGTACGAGCCGTAGGGGTCCCGGGAGTAGTTCCGGAGATGGCCGGTGCGCTCGCTCAGGACCTGGGTCTCCGGGAAGGCAGCCAGCCAGCGCTCCCAGGTGGTCCAGTATACGTTCACTTCGTCCAGCGTTCTCCCCCGGTGCTCCCCCCGGATTCCGGTGGCGGTGATCTGCGAAAAGAAGCTTTCGGTCTCGCGGTCGAACATCACGACGTTGCTGTTGAGGAGCTGGCCGGACACGCCGAGGGTCGTGTCTCCCCGCTTGAACCCCTGAGCGGTGGCGGTGAGAGGACAGTAGGTGATGGCGACGTTCAGACCGCCAACCTGGTCGTTCACGATCTCGTGATGCACCATGATGAGCTGAGGGTAGGCCCGGGCCTCACCCTGGTGGTGGAATCCGATCACGATCTCGGAGGGATCCAGGTCGGCCTCGGAGGCGTCGATGAAGCGGGGTGCGTCGATGGCCGGAATTCCGTCCGGGGGAGGCCCTCCGGACATCATGAAGCTCTCGTAGGCGTCGATCTCGTCGGCCAGGTAGTTCGGCGTCTCCGCGAAGGGGAGGGAGGCGCTGGACGGCGTCTCCGAAACGGAGGCGACCTGCTGCGCCGTCAGCCCGCCGCCCACGAGAAGAAAGAGAAGGACTCCAAGGGCGCCGGGCCGGTCGACCAAGCCCTTTCGGGTGAGGGGTTCCATGGTGGCCACTCCGATGATGATGGTTCGTGAAGCTCGAGATCCGGGTGCCCAGAAGGGGGGCACCTTGAGAACGCCTGGAGCAGGGGTCGCGGTTCCCGGCTGCGGGAACCTCCGCGGCCTGGGCCGAGTTGGCTCCATGACGGACCCCGAACCAGGTGTGCTCCCTATCCCGGAGGACCAGATGTTTCTCGTTCCACACGTTCATTCCCCGTCACGGTCGCGGGCCTCGGCGCTGGGCGTCATCGCCTGCGTGATGGGGGCGCTGGCCCTGAGCGGCTGCGATGACTCGGGCAGCAGTACCAGCATCGTGGAGGCGAATTTCGGAGATCTTTCCTGCAGCATCCCGGAGAACGAGATGGCATCGGGCGGTGTTCCGCCCGATGGGATCCCGGCATTGAACGACCCGGAGTTCGTTTCCGCCGACGACTCGTCGGTGGACTACCTCCTGGAGACCGATCGGGTCATCGGGATCCTGCACGAGGGCCAGGCGTGGGCCGTCCCCCACAACGTGGGATGGTGGCATGAGATCGTGAACACGGACCTCCCAGGGGGGCCCCAGATCGCGGCCACATACTGTCCGCTCACCGGCTCCAGCCTCGTCTTCGACCGCGAGGTGGTGGGTGGAGCCACGCTCGGGGTGTCGGGGATCCTCTTCCAGAACAACCTGGTCATGTTCGATCGGAACGAGCCTTCCTCGCTCTGGTTCCAGATGCACCGGGAGGCGCGGTGCGGACCGGCCGACGGTACCCCCTTCCCCATGGTGGCCGCCTTCGACATGCGCTGGGGCGCATGGAAGGATCTCCACCCCGAAACCCTGGTCGTGACCGGGGACCTCGGGAGGGGTCGGGACTACACCCTGTATCCCTACGGCAACTACGAGCAGAGCCAGGAACTCCTCATCCCGATGCCGGGCATCGATGACAGTCGCTTCCGCAAGGAGAGGGTTCTGGGCGTGCCCGAGGACGACAATGCCGGAGGCGTCCTCTTCCCCTTCGGCATTCTCCGTCAGGCGGCGCCGGGATCGTTGGCTGTGGCGGAGGCCCAGGCTCGCGGGGGGAATGTCGTGGTCTTCTGGGACCAGAATGCCGACGCCGCCATGGCGTTCCGGCCTCGGATCAACGGTTCGGATCTGAGCTTCAGGGTGGACGACGACCGGATCGTGGACCGGGAGACGGAGTCCGTCTGGCGGCTTGATGGGCTCGCCGTGGCCGGGGAGTTCGAGGGCGAGCGGCTTCAACCCATCGCCGAGGCCTACACTGCGTTCTGGTTCGCCTGGCGGGCCTTTCATCCGGAATCGGTGGTCTGGGAGTTGCCAGGTGGGAGCTGACGCGAGGCCCGAGGTCGGAGTGGGGCTGATCGTATTCCTGGTCCTCTCGGTCCTGACCGTGGGTCCGGGTGCCCTCTCCGCCCAGTGGGTTTCGTCTCCCGGTGAGGGTTGGGTGGACCTGAGCCTCTTCCATCACGACACGAAGCGTACCTTCGATCAGAACGGAGAAGCTCGAACCATCTTCGCCGAGGGGCGAGCCGTGACCACCTCCATCTTCCTGACGGGGACCGTCGGGGTGTGGAGGGGAGTCGACCTCTGGGTGGACCTGCCCTTCCATCGCCTCCGCTTCGACAATGCAGGAGGAGAGCGGAGGAGCGTAGGAGTCGGTGACCCCAGGCTCTTCGTGAGGGCGGGTCCCGAACTGGTCGGGCTTCCTGCCTGGCCGGTCGCCGTCCGAGGCGGGATGAAGCTGGACGGAGGGCAGTTCGACGTGGACGCCGAGATCATCCCCCTGGGAGAAGGGCAGCGCGACTGGGAACTCCTGCTCGAGGTGGGGCGCTCCTTCCATCCCCTCCCACTGTGGACCATGGGCTGGGTGGGATATCGCTGGAGGCAGGAGAACGTCGAGGCCCGTCGCACGCCGGGCAACGAGCGGTTCTGGTGGTGGAGCCTGGGGGGAGAAGTGGGGCCTGTGGGATGGCGCGCCTCCCTCGAGGGCCTGTCGGGAGACCCGTGGACGCTGGAAGGGGGGATCCGGCTTCCGTCCACCCGAAGAGCCCTGCACCAGGTCTTTCTCGACCTGGATCACCCCGTGGGTCCGGGCCGAATTCGTTTGGGGGCACGAATGCCCTTCTCCGGCCGCAATCTTCCGGCGGGGCCCGCGCTGACGACCGGGTATTTTCTGCGCTGGGGAGGCTGAATTCCGAGGGACGCATTCGGGGACGTCCCTCGGAACCAGCTCCGGCGCGATCCGCGTGCCGGTTGGCTCGGTCAGAAGCTTACGATCTGATACCCTTCGGCGATCCGCTTCCGGATACTCGGGTGTCCCTCATACTCGCTCAGGAAGGGAATTCCGGCCTCCTTCACCTCCGCCTTCACATCGAAGGCTCCGGCGCAGAACTCACATGCTCCGGCGATCCGGTCCTTCACGGCGTTGAAGACGGGATGAAGCTTGTGCTCGGGGTCGTTGAGCCTGGGAATCCACTCTACGGCTGCCCCGTCGAAGACGAGTTCCACCTCGTCGCCGGCTTCCTTGGCTTCCTTGGTGAGTTCCAGAGCGTTGAGGACGCGGGCGAGATCGGAGTGAGCTTCGGTACCGGCCAGAAGGAGGACGGAGAGCTTGATCATGGTCATGATCCCTTGAGCTGAATGGTCTGGGGGTCTGAAAGTGTTGTGTCGCAAGGATAGGGGCCGCCGCGATCCGGGGTCCCCTCCCTGTGCAAGAAGCCGCCGCGCTGCTCAGAAGTTCCCTCACGCCCGGTGGGCCGAGGGTCACGGGGCCTGAAGCCATGGGTGGGGAAGACGACCCGGGGAACTCGCACCTCCCAGCGTGGATTCGTCGGGGTGAAGGTCAGTTGGAATCCAGAACCCCCGAAACAAGCGAGGTGCACGATGTTCGCTCCGAACCCTCTGGCCCACCATGCGCACTGGGCCCTTCGATTTGCCATTCTCAGCGTCTTCCTCTTCCACGGCCTGGACAAGTTCGGAAACCTGCCCGGGTTCGCCGAGATGGCCGAACTCCCCCTGGCCCTCGCCTTCGGCGTAGCGTTCGCTGAGGCCGCCGGAGGGATCCTGGTCTTCGTGGGGGGCTTCCTCAAAGACTGGATGACCCGCCTGGGTGCGCTCCTGCTCGTCCCCGTGATGCTGGGCGCCATCACCATGGTGCACTGGGGTCAGTGGCACTTCATGGCCACCGAGACCCATCCTATGGGAGGCATGCAGTTCCAGGTCACACTACTCATGATTCTGGTCTACTTCCTGCTCACCGGAAATCAGACGTCCGGCTACGGGGACGCAGGTCGGGGCCGGGCCACCGAGAACTCGGAGGGTCCGCGCCCGCAGATGGCGAGGAGCTAAGCGCAGCCAATCGGGTAGGGGAGGCGGAAGGGTCGACGGGCCTTCCGTCTCCCCGCTCTCTCGCCTACGGTATGCCATGCCCGTCTTTCTCCACGCCCTCGAGACCACGGTTCCTGATCCGCACTATCGCCAGGACTGGGCGAGTGAGAAGATGCAGGCCCACGCCACCCAGCGGCGGGGCGTGCGTCGGATCATCCGGAGCATCTACCGGAACTCGGGGATCCAGAAGCGCCATTCCGTTATCGACGACTGGGGTGGACAAGGGGGCGAGCCCCTCTTCTTCGACGCCGACGACACCCTCCTGCCCACCCCCGATACGCGAACCCGGAACGAGGTCTACACCCGGGAGGCCCGTCGGCACTTCGTGGACCTGGCCCAATCGGTCGTCGACGCCGCGCCTGGCTTCAAGGCCGAGGACGTGACCCATGTAGTGACGATTTCCTGCACGGGATTCTTCGCCCCTGGCCCGGACTACCACGTGGTGCGGGCGCTGGGTCTACCCGGCACCACCCAGCGATACCACGTGGGCTTCATGGGCTGTTACGCCGCGTTCCAGGGGCTGCGGATGGCCGAGGCCTTCTGCCGGAGCGACCCCGATGCGGTGGTCCTCGTCCTGAGCGTAGAGCTCTGCACCCTCCACCTGAGGTTCACCGAAAACACGGATGACCTCATTGCCGGGGCGGTCTTCGCCGATGGGGGGGCCGGGGCGCTGGTCAGCGCCCGTGAGCCCGTGAACCGGAGCGAGTCGCCCCCAGCCCTGACTCTGGAGGCCTTCCACTCCGAGCTCATCCCCGAGGGGGAGGGAGACATGGCGTGGACCGTGGGGAACGAGGGATTCCAGATGAAGCTCTCGACCTACGTGCCGGATCTGATCCGCGCCAACGTGGGGGCTGTCGTCAGTGGGATCTTGGACCGCTCCGGACTGGAGAGGGGTGCGGTGGATCATTGGGCCATCCATCCGGGTGGACGGGCGATCCTGGACAAGGCGGAGGAGAGCCTCGGTCTGGGTGCGTCCGCTCTGGATCCGTCCCGGCGCGTGCTCAGCGAGTACGGAAACATGAGCAGCGCCACCGTCCTCTTCGTCCTGAAGGAGATGATGGGGAGGGGAGACCTCAAGCAGGGAGAGCGGATCCTGGCGCTGGCCTTCGGGCCGGGGCTCACGGTGGAGTCGGGGCTCCTTCGCGTGGGACCTGGAGGGTGACCCGAGGTTCCCCGAGTCCAAGTTGGACTCGGGGAACCTCGGCGTCGCGTCAGTCCCAGACCTCGTACATTCCCTGACTGCGAGGGCCCAGAATCCCCAGCCGGGACGGAGCTCCCCCGACCCCGATCCGGCGCAGGACTTCACCCGCGTCCGTGTCGACGATCACGACCTCACCGGTGGTGGGGCTCGCCACGGCCGCGATCCCTTCGACTCCGGACACCTGGTGCGCCCGAGGGCTGTCCCCTGAGAGTGCGGGGGTCACCTCGATAGTATGCACGAGCTCCCGGGTTGCGGCCGAATAGACGTACAGGGCGCCCTGGGTCGTCATCACGAGGATCCGGTCCCGCCGGGGTTCTACGGCCCAGGAATGATCCAGCACCCCCTGGGGAAGGGAGGGGAGGAGATGGACGGCACCCGTCCGGACGTCCACCGTCCCGAGCCGGCGTTGGGGCGCGTCGTGCCCCGGAGGCGTGAGGAACATCCCCAGAATCACGGAGGCGCCGGAGGCGGCCCATGCGTTTCGGAGTCCCAGCTCGGCCAGCTCTCCGTCCCACTCGTGCTTCTCCGCCGTCACCGAGCTTCCCTGGGCCTGAATCAAGACCATCCCGTCGCGACAGCCGAATACCGTGGTGGTTCCGCTTGCCGCGTTTCCGTGCATCCCTGGGCAGTTGTCCACTTCAGCGACCCGCTGCCCCGACTCGTCGTACACGTGCACGGCGTGCGGGAGTCCGCCCTCCGGGTTGCGGGGGGCCACGACGAAGAAGGATCGGTCCCCGCTGATGACCGCGCTCGAGCCACTGTGGTGGGGGCCTCCCGTCTCGATCTCGAAGGCGATCCGCGGGCTCCCGGCGAAGAAGTCCTCTTCATGAAACCAGGCGGCCAGGCCGTTCCCATCGAAGAAGGTCGACATCCACCCCTCGTTCCCGCTGAAGTGCGTGGGAAGGGGGGCGTCCACCACGAAGTCGAGAAGCTTCGCATCGTGGAGGTGCGCTTTGTCCCCCTCGGTCCAGCTTCCGCCGTCCAGGAAGTGGACCCGGTCCGAAGCACGCTGCTGGAGCACCGCATAGCGCCCGGAGTGGGAAACGGCCACGTAGCTCGCTGGGCCCACGAGGTCGAACTCGTGGAGGGCAGCTCCCTCAGCGAGGGAGACAACCCGTCCCATGGGTTCGTTCGCGTCCGTGACCACGATCCGCTGAAGCTCCTCGGCCGAGATCAGCGTCGGCTCCGGATCGGGATCGGGTCCGGGGGCCGCCGTCGGTCCATCGTCGGAACATGCGGCGAGGACGATGAGCGACACCGAGGCCAGAAGGAAGGCGGTGCTCCGCCTGAGATCGAACCGACGGTGGTGGAACCGGGGGGACGGGGGGCAGACGGGGGCATGGGGATTCATGGCCGATCTGAAGTCGTAGAGAGGAAGTTCAGGCTCCATGGTGCGACTGAGAACCTGTTATCATAATTGGTCCTCAACAGTACGGGCTGCTCGGGAGCCCGTCAAGCCCGCCTCTCCTCGATGGCGGGTGGCGGGATCTCTTTCACCACCGCCCGGAAGGATCTGCCCACGGATCGCAGTGCGAGGGGCCAGAGGAACTCCAGATGGGCCTGACTCGCGGCACTCGGCTTGCAGCCGATCAGGGACGAGACCCACCCCGCGGTGGGATCATCCGACTCCGACTCCGAGGTGGTAATGGCTCCCGATTCCCGAGGCTTCATCGGTTCCGCTCTCCTGATCGCCCTGGCCCTCCTGGCTCTGGCCGCCGCGGCCGTCGAGGCTCAGGCTCCCCAGGCCCTGAGCCCCGGGACCCGCTCCCTTTCCTTCGGAATCGATGGGAGTGGGACGTCGGAAGCCGGGATCTGGTACTTCCTGTCCCAGCGTAGCAGCGTGGGGCTCCTGGGGTCGCTGGACTGGATGTCGGAGGATCGGGGTGCGGACGACGACCGGTCGCATCTCGAGATGACCTTGGGCCCCCGGGTGAAGTGGTACCTGACGAATCCGGCCCGGGTCGCCCCCTTCTGGCATGGAGGCTTCTCCTTCGGCCACGTGCGGAGTTCTCGGGAGGGGAGGGAGGACCGCACGGGTCGGACCCTGGGTGTCGAGGGGGGATTCGGTGTCGACTGGTTCCCGGTGGAGCAGATGTCGGTGGGAGGGTGGACCGGACTTCGCCTGCGCGACGAGCGTCTGCCTTCAGGCGATACCCGCACCCGGCTGACGACCCTGACGACCGGCCTGCGCGTGCACCTCTACTTCTAGAGCTCCGAGCCAGGGGCGAAAAAGCCAAGGGGGGAGGGGCGATCGTCGCCCCTCCCCCCTCTTGCGTCGTCGGTGTGACGGAAACGGCCCGACTACTACTCTCCCATGTGGGGATACGTCCAGTCCACGGCAGGCACGAAGGTCTCCTTGATCGACCGGGGGCTGACCCAGCGGAGCAGGTTGAAGATGGACCCGGCCTTGTCGTTCGTGCCGGAGGCCCGGGAGCCACCGAAGGGCTGCTGGCCCACCACCGAGCCGGTGGGCTTGTCGTTCACATAGAAGTTTCCGGCGGCGTGCCGCAGGATCCTGTGGGCCGTCTGGATGTCGGCTCGATCCCGGGCCCAGACGGCTCCGGTGAGGCCGTACGGGCTGGTATCGTCGACCAGCTCCAGGAGCTCAGACCACTTTTCCCTGGACCACTTCGTGTCGTCGTAGACGTAGACGGTGAGGATGGGTCCGAAGAGTTCCCGGACCATGGTGTCGGAGCGGGGATCCTCGGTCCGCAGGATCGTTGGATCCACGAACCAGCCCTCCGAGTCGTCGGTTCCCCCTCCCGCCACGATCTCCAGCCCGTCGGCCTTCGCCTGCTGGATCGCGTCCCGGTGCTTGCCGAACGCGCCTCCGTCGATCACGGCGCCCATGAAGGTGGAGAGATCTCCCACATCCCCCATGGTGATCTCTGCGGTGATGCCCTTCACGTGCTCCTCCACCGCGGGCCAGATCGATCGCGGGATGTACGCCCGCGAGGCGGCGGAGCACTTCTGTCCCTGGTACTCGAAGGCCCCCCGCGCCATGGCCACGGCCAGGGCTTCGGGATCCGTGGAAGGATGGGCCACGATGAAGTCCTTCCCCCCGCTCTCTCCCACGATCCGGGGAAAGGTCCTGTACTGGTCCAGGTTCTCACCCGCACGCTTCCAGAGCGACTTCAGCACCGTGGAGGATCCGGTGAAGTGAAGGCCGGCAAAGTCCTCATGCGCCATGGCCACCTCGGCGGTGAGGGCCCCGTCGCCATGCACCAGGTTGATCACTCCGTCGGGGAGCCCGGCCTTCCGGAAGACCTCCATGGTGTAGTGGGCCGCCAGCGCCTGCTTCTCCGAGGGCTTCCAGACCGCCACATTCCCCATGATGGCGGGAGCCGAGGGCAGATTTCCCGCGATGGCCGTGAAGTTGAAGGGGGTGATGGCCAGGACGAACCCCTCCAGGGGCCGGTAGTCCATCTGGTTCCACATTCCGTCGGGAGAGAAGGGCTGCTCCTCCAGGATCCGCTGGCCGTAGTGGACGTTGAAGCGCAGGAAGTCCACCAGTTCGCAGACCGCGTCGATCTCCGCCTGATACGCGGACTTGGACTGTCCCAGGATCGTGGCGGCGTTCAGGGTGTCCCGGTACGGCCCACTGATGAGGTCGGCTGCCTTCAGGAAGACCGCCGCACGCTCTTCGAAGGGCGTCTCGGCCCAGTCCCGGGCGGCCTTCAGCGAGGCCTCCACCGCCGACTCCACCTGGGAGCGCCCGGTGGAATGGACCCGGGCCAGCTCACGGGCGTGATTGTGCGGGGACACCTGGCTGAAGGTGCCTTCGCCCTTCACCTCCTGCCCCCCGATCACGAGCGGAGCTTCGATCGTCTCCTTCTCCATGGCTCGGACCCGAGCCTTCAGAGACGCCCGTTCCGGTGACCCGGGCGCGTAGGGAAGAATTGGCTCGTTCACTGGGGTCGGCACGGGCACTCGGCCGTCGCTCATGGGCTCAGCCTCCTGTTGAGGAATGGATCAGAAATGGATCGCGATCGTTCGCTGGGTCGGTTCGTTCGGGTAGTGGGTCCAGACTTCCATCCGGCTGGATCTGGGCCAGAACGGCGGACCACAGATGGAACTTGTCACACTGGGACCGCTTCGGGGAAGGGTTGCGGGGCGGCACCCTCGGCTCCGTTCAGCGCGAGGCTGAGGCCGAGGGGGCGGCGGCGTCCTGGATATCGAGAGAGATCCGGTGCGACAGGGAGTCGCCGCCGAAGGTGAAGACCCAGGCCTCCACATCGTAGTCGCCGGGGGTGGTGTAGACATGCTCGAGGTCATGCGCCATCCAACGGGCCCCGTGTCCCACGAGGGTGTCGGCGGCCCCGTCCCCGAAGCGGGTCACGAGGAGGGCCAGCGCCTCTCCCTGCGCCGACGACTCGAACTGGACCGACTCACCCACCTCGAGGGTGCCACCCGTCTGCACGACCTCGACCTGAAGGGGGCCGGGGTCATGAATCGACCCGTGCTCGCAGCCTCCCAGGAAGGACCCGAGGGCGGCCAGGAGGAACATGGCTCCAGCGCGCCTCATCGTAGAATTCCTCCGACGGTGTCAGCGGCCCGGGCCTGACGTATCATCTCACCCTCCCGGTCGGCGACGATGACGAAGTCCAGGATCGTCTCGACGGCCCGGACAAAGAAGTCGGGGGTGATGGCATCGAAGGTATCGGAGGGATGATGGTAGCCCGGATGGTCCTCGACTCCGAAGTAGACGAAGGGGATGCCGACCTCGTGGAAGGGGCCGTGGTCGGAGGCCATCGTCCAGTCCTCTCCCGGGGGCAGGTCCGGGGTGTCGTGCCCTCGAAGGAGCTCGACCGGGGCGTCGGACGCGACCTCGTCCACGAGATCCACCAGGAAGGGGTAGTGATAGGTGCCCACCGCGTAGAGCTCGTCCTCCTCGTTTCGACTGACCATGTCCAGGTTGATGTTCATGATCACCCGGTCCAGGGCGAGAGGCGGATCCGCGATGAAGGCCCTGGCGCCCTGCAGGCCCATCTCCTCGGCATCCGTGAATAGGAAGAGGATGGAGTGTTCCGTCGGATTCGTCAGAAAGTAGTGGGCCAGCGAGAGGAGGGCCGCGGTGCCCGAGGCGTTGTCATCGGCCCCGTTGAAGATCTCGTCGTCGACCACGCCCAGGTGGTCGTAGTGGGCCGTGAGCACGAAAACCTCTTCCGGATTCCGGGTTCCCTCCACCATGGCCATGAGGTTGAGGCCCCTGTAGTTCCGTCCGTCCCGCTGGTTGGTGAAGTGGAATTCGTGGATGCGCCCTCCACTCGGCGCAGGAACGTTCATGTCGTCCAGGCGCTCGAGGATGAATCGCCGCGCCCTCTCATTCCCAGGGCTTCCGGTCCGCCTGCCCTCCATGGAATCGTGGGCCAGAACCGAGAGGTCGTGGAGGAGCTGATCGCCATCGATCCTGGTGCGGACGGGGATGGCGGGGGGAAGGACCTCGAGGAATGAGGGCCCCCCGTGGACGGACGGGGCCGCTTGGAGGGGTGAGGTCCACGCCTCCGACAGGGCGGAGTCCCGGGGCGCCTCGGCGGTGGCGTCTGAGACCCCCATGAGCGCCGACAGCGAGAGGAGAACCAGGGCCCACCAGGCCATGAGTCCGAGGGACGGGCGGTGGGATGGGAGGGGACGAGCCATGGGAGCGCACGGTCTGAGGTGGGGGGATTCCACTTGACGTCTACCCCCGGGCGTCGGGTCAGGTTCGACCCCTGGACGACGGGCCTGGAGGAGGAGTCCGGTCGGGCGACACGTTGGGGACCCCTTGGGTGTAGGAGCCCGATATCATACCACGCCGGTGCGGGCCGAGACATGCCCCCGAGACATGGCCAGGGTTCGATCGCCTCGCCGAATCCATACCTTCTCCCACATCATCACCGAGTTCCCGATGCGACGACGTGCACTTCCATCTCTTCTCGCCCTCCTCCTGTTTCTCCCTGCGATGGGGACGGCTCAGGAGAGCCTTTCATCGGTTCCCCTGGGCGAGTTTGCAGACCGCCGGGCCAGTCTTGCTTCGGCCGTCGGAGACGGGTGGATCCTGACCATGGGAAGCGCAGCTCCTCCGCAGGATTACATTCCCTTCCATCAGAATTCCCCCTTCCGGTATCTCACCGGGTTCACCGAGCCGGACGCGGCCCTCCTCCTCCGGACCGAAGACGGCCAGGTGACATGGGAGACGCTCTTCGTGCTTCCTCGAGATCCGGCGACCGAAACCTGGGAGGGGTACCGAGTCGGGCCCGACCACGTCGAGGAGATGACTGGACTTCCGGGGCGAAGCATCGACGAGATGGCGCACGTGATGGACTCGATCCTGGACGCCGACGGGGTGGAGCGCCTCCACGTGGTCGGCGCGTACAATCCGGGAGCGACGGTCCGCAACGATGTGACGCAGAGGATCGATGGGCTGCTGGGAGATCGGAGCGGTGTAGAGGTGGTCTCGGCCAACAGCCATGTGAACCTCCTGCGAGGAGTGAAGTCGGAGGCCGAGGCCGAGCTTCTCCGGCGCTCCATCGAGATCACGACCGAGGGCCATCGTGCGGCGGCCCGAGCCATCCAGATCTGGCGAAATGAGTTCGAGATCCAGGCCCTCGTCGAATACATCTTCCGACGAAACGGGTCGGAGCGCCCCGCCTTCGCCAGCATCGTCGGGTCCGGGCCCAACTCCACCATCCTCCACTACAACGCCAACGACCGGTTCATGGAGGACGGCGAGATGGTGCTCATCGACATCGGGGCCAGCTATGGAGGCTACGCCGCCGACGTGACCCGGACCTATCCGGTGAACGGGCGATTCAGCGATGCCCAGCGGGAGATCTACCAGCTCGTTCTGGATGCGCAGCTGGCCGCCGAGGAGCTGGCGGCTCCCGGAGTCACGGTGGGTCAGCTGAATCAGGCGGCGAACCGGGTCCTGGCCGAAGGGCTCACCGAGCTGGGGCTCATCCAGGCCCCTGACGCCACCTTCGAGGACGAGCAGGGACGCCAGGTACCCCAGCTCCGACTCTTCTACATGCACGGGCTCGGGCACGGAATCGGTCTGGACGTCCATGACCCCTGGCCCAGCACCCTGGAGGCGGGGACGGCCTTCACCATCGAGCCGGGGGTATACGTGCGACCCAATCTCTTCGACGAAGTGATCCCCGACACCGAGGCCAACCGGGAGTTGATGGCGGCGATACGCCCGGCCTTCGAGAGGTACGTGAACATCGGGGTCCGGATCGAAGACGACTACGTGGTGACCGAAGACGGTGTCGAGTGGCTTTCTCCGGCGCCCCGGACCATCGAGGCGGTGGAGGCCCTCATGTCCGAGTCCATCGAACTCGACGGGGAGCGGCGGGATGAGTGGGTGGAGTGGTACCGGGAGATGAGGTAGCGGGCAGCGGCAGCGCCGCCGCCTCTCCGGATCCGAACCGGCCCCCCCCTGAGCGGGAGCAGGACCTGGGGGAGGGGGGCGAGGCGACCGCCGCGATCCCCGTCGTCCGTCGCCTGGCCGGGATCGGAGTGGGGCTGGGCGCGGTGGGGTTCCTCCTGTGGCTGCGAGGCCAACCCGGGCTCGCGGAGGCGCTCTACGGCTCGGGTCCCCTGGCGGTGCTGCCCCGCTGGCTCTCGCAGGCCACGGGTGTGGTTCCGGTCTCCCTGGCGGAGTTGTTCGTGGTGGCGGTGCTGGGTCGTCAGATGCTCGGGGTGACCCGTGGGATCCGCACCGCGTCGAGGCCGCTGCACCGGGCGACGCCGGGGCTGCTCCTTCGTGGGGCGCTCCGTCTGGGCCAGGACGCGGGGGTCCTTCTGGCCCTCTTCGCCCTCCTCTGGGGCGGCCAGTACGCCCGCCCCGGCCTGGAGGCCCGCCTGGGTCTCGCGGATCCCGGGAGAGTGGAGGTGACGGAGCTCGAGGGGCTGGCCCGCATGGCGGTGGAAGAAGCAAACCGCTACTACGAGGAGATCCACGGCTCCGAAGATTCTGGTCGACCCACCCCGAGGGCGGGAGGTGACGAGCTTCGTCCCGAACTCGACGCGGCCTGGTCCGCGGTCGCATTGCGTCATGGTTTCCCGGATCGAGCGGCTCAGCCCCATGGACCGGCCAAGGGATTTCTTCTGACTCCCCTCATGCGCCCCTTCGGCGTCGCAGGAATGTACTTTCCGTTCACGGGTGAGGCACTCCTGCTCGCCGATCTTCCAGGCGTACTGTTTCCCAAGGAGAAGGCCCACGAGATGGCCCACCAGCGGGGTTTCGCGTCGGAGTCCGACGCAAACGCCCTCGCCTTCCTTGTGGCACGGGAGGCCGACGATCCCCGAATCCGCTACAGCGCCTATGTGTTTCTCCAGAACCAACTCCTGGGCACGTTGGTCCCACTGGACCCTGAACGGGCCCGGGCGGTGATGGAGGAGCGCGCGCCCGGCGTGGTGCGCGACCTGGAGGACCGGGCTCGATACTGGGCGGTGGCCAGAGGATGGACCCGCTGGGTGGGCCTGAGCCTGAACGACCTGATGCTCCGGGCCCACGGGGTGCCCGAAGGGGTGGCGAGCTACCAGGGAAGCGTCCGGGTCTTCGTGGCGCTGGCACGGGCGCAGGGACCCGATGGGCTTCGGCCCCCTTCCCGGGGTCCGATTTCACCCCACTCCCGGCGTTCCCCGACGGCGGTGCCTCCCGCTTCTTCAGCGGGCTTCTTGAATTGGAGTGGCGAATGGGGGAGATTGGAGGGCTTTCGCCTGGGATCCTCCACACCCAATCAAACCCCTCGCCCTCCAGGATGATCGGAATCGTCGGAGCCGGCATCACCGGCCTCACTCTCAGCTCCTATCTGGAGGAGCGGGGAGAGGAGCACCTGGTCCTGGAGGCCACGGAGCGGCCGGGGGGGGTGATTCGGACCACCGAGGTGGAGGGCCGAATCCTGGACCATGGTCCGCAGCGAACCCGGGTGACCCCCGAGATCTCCCTTCAGTTGGAGCAGCTCGGGCTCGAGTCCGAGCTGATCACGGTGCCCCCCGACCACCCCCTCTTCGTGTGCCGTGGGGGAGAACTACGCCTGGTGCCCTTCACTCCGGCGGGGCTCTTCCGGACGAATCTCCTCTCCTGGCCCGGAAAGCTCAGGGTGTTCCTGGAGCCCCTGACCGCGCGCTGGATGGAGGACGAGACCGTTGGGGCGTTCCTGACCCGCAAGTTCGGGGCGGAGGCCTACGAGAACCTCATGGGCCCCCTCTTCGGTGGCTTGTATGGTTCGGACCCGGGAGAGATGTACGTTCGCCATTCCCTGGCTGGGACCATGGAGGGACTCGGGGTCTCCAGGAGCATCCTCTGGCGATTCCTCCAGGGGTCCTTCAACCGATCGTCGGCCCCGGCCGCCATCTCCTTCCGCGGTGGGATGGAAACCTGGATCCGGGCTCTCCACGAATCGGTGAAGGACAGGGTTCGCCTCTCCACTCCGGTGGAGGCCCTGGAGCCGGGGTCGGATGGACGGGGGTGGAGACTCCTCCTGGGCGATGACAGCCTGGAGGTGGACGAGCTGGTGTTCACACTCCCAGCCGACGCCGCGTCCGAACTTCTGCTTCCCGTCGCCCCGGAGCTCGGTGCTCGGCTCCGGATGCTCCGGTACAATTCGCTGGCCCTGGTCCACCTGGCCGGTGAAACCGGGCTACACGGGCTCGGATATCAGGTGTCGTATGGAGAGAACCTTCGCACTCGGGGGGTCACCTGGAACGCCTCGGCTCTGGCTCGAAACGGGGTCTATACCGCCTTTCTGGGCGGCGCTCGCGATCCTGGCCTCCTGGAGCTGAGCGATCAGGAGATCGGGGAGATCGCTCGACGGGAGTTCGGTCAGGTGACGGGGGCCGAGACCCGCGTGCTCAGTGTGAGTCGGACCCGGGTCCCCTCCTGGGACCGGAGTTGGACGGTCCTCGAAGGGATTCGTGTTCCCCGGGGGATCCACCTCTGCTCCAACTATGAATCCAGGGTGGGGATTCCGGGGAGGATCTCCCGGGCCAGGGCCATGGCCGAGGAGCTGGCCTCCCCGGAGTAGGCGCTGCGCGGGGGTCTCCAGGAGTCAGCTGGCCACGGCCGCAGGCCGGGGCGCAGCTTCTTCCCTGGGCCGTGAGTTGAGGCAGACGGTGCCCTCGGCTGGGCGGCACCTGCAGGCGCCGTACCTCAGACCGATGGGGCTGTCTTTTCCGGTGAGGAAGGGTTCCATGAGATCGGCCAGCACCACGGCGAATCGAGGGTCCGCGTGGGGCACTGGGACCCGGTGGAAGGTGAGGCCCCGCCCTTCCGCTTCCTCCCTCAGTTCATGATCCAGCTCCGCGAGGGTCTCCGACTGTTCGTGCATGAAGGAGACCGGATCGACCACCACGGTCTGCGCCTCCACCGTCCGGATGACTTCCTCCACGTCGGGCTGAGTCCACTCCACGCCCCGGTTCGAGTGGTTCTGGAATCCGAGCTCGTACGTCCGAACCCCCACCATTTCGGCCACCTCCCGGCAGAACTCCTCCACGTAGCGACCGTATCCGCTTCCGTCCCGAAGGTACTTGACGGGCGTTCCGTGGGCCGAGAAGACCAGTCGGCAGGACGGGTCGTTCAGGTCCAGACCGTGTTCCCGGACCACGGCCCGGAGGGCGTCGGCTCGAAGCTCCAGATAGCCGGGATGCCGGTGCCATCCGGTGATCCCCTCGAACCGGACCTGGTGCCACTTCAGCGCTCGGATCGCCGTCTGGATGTCGTTCAGTGATGCCACGTTGGTGGAGTGGCCGCAGAGCGGATAGGCCGGAAGGCCGATGAGATGTTCGATTCCGTCGTCCTGGGCCTGTTCCACCATCTGGGCGATGAGGGGCTCCGTATACTGAAAGGCCGAATAGACCTCGACCTCGTGGCCTCGACGCTCCAGCTCCGCCGCCAGCGCCCGGGCCTGGGCGTGGGCCTGCTCGTTCAGGGGCGAGCCTCCGATCTCCTCGTACTCGGCAATGAGCCCGGGCGCACGCCGCTCGGCCAATTCCCGGCTCCGCTCCCTCCGGGCCCGCTCGGTGGGCTGGTCCTCGAGGGACGCGTTCGTATAGAAGATTCGCTCGAGGAAGGGCACCACATACTCGAGGGTGGGCTCTTCAGGCTCACCGAAGTTCAGAACGAGGATACCTGCCTTCATATCGATCTCCCGGGTGCGGGGCTGGGCGACTCCGTGGACCGGGAACTCAGCCGGGGCCTTCCCCTCTCAGCTTCTCCAGGTCCACCGAGTGGACGTAGTCGACCACCGCCCTTACCACATTGTGGTCGGTCTGGGGAAGTAGGCCGTGTCCCACATTGAAGATGTGACCCGGTCGACCCCCGACCGCACGCAGAACTTCGGCGGTTCGGGCAATGGCAACGTCGGTACCCGCCAGGAGGGAAACGGGGTCCAGATTTC
Organism: Gemmatimonadota bacterium; assembly: GCA_007121555.1. GTDB lineage: Bacteria > Gemmatimonadota > Gemmatimonadetes > Longimicrobiales > Gaopeijiaceae > PWLA01. Next base: position 32,511 of record SKKH01000012.1, read on the forward strand.
CCTGAACTCCCCGGTCGGCGCCGACGATCTCCCAGGCCTCGTCGATCCGGACTCGCCAGTCGAGTCCGATGACGTCGCCCCCGGCCTCGGCCATCATGGGCAGGAGCGCCGGATTCCCGGTGGCGAAGTTGATGGTGGGGATGCCCTCGGCCTCGAGCCCCTCGAGGATCCGCTTCGTGTAGGGGAAGACCGAGCGCCGGTAGTCGGCGGGATGGAGGGTTCCGGCCCACGAGTCGAAGAGCTGGATCACCGAGGCTCCGGCCTCCACCTGCGCCACCCCGAACTTGATGAGGTGCTCGGACCAGTAGGACATGAGGACGTCCCAGAGCTTCGGCTCCTTCCACATGAAGGCCTTGGTGCCCGCTCGCTCCTTGCTTCTGGGAGACTCCACCATGTAGGTCATCAGGGTGAATGGGGCGCCGATGAACCCCAGCACCGGGATGTCCAGGCGCCTCTTCAGGATGCGAAGGGTGTCCATGACGAACTCCAGCGTCTCTCTGGGCTCGAAAGGCTCCAGGGACCGAATCCTGTCCTCGGTGTCGTAGGGATGGGGAAGGACCGGCCCCAACCCCTTCTCGATGGTTACGTCCAACCCCGCGCCCACGAAGATGGTGGAGATGTCGGCGTAGAGGACGGCGCCGTCCACGGGAAAATACTCCAGGGGAAGCATGGTGATCTCGGCGCTGAGGGCCGGATCCCGGGTCACCTCCAGGAGATCCCGGTCTCCCTTGAGCTCATGATATTTGGGAAGGGAGCGTCCGGCCTGGCGCATGAACCAGACGGGGGTGGTGTCGAGGGGCTCCCGGCGAAGGGCGCGGATGAGGCGATCGTTCATGGCGGGCTGGGGCTCACGGAATAGGGGCTCTGAGTCGGACGAACGGACCGAATGTATCATCCAATCGCGTCCTGCGTCATCCCGGCCCCGCCCGGACCCGGACCCCGGCGTCGAGGCGGTTGCCCCTCCGGTCCCCGGGGCTTTTATTCGAACTCGCCGGAGTCGTCGGTGACCCCTCCACCCCTTCCTCCAACCCCCGCCCTCCCCAATGGAGACGAAGCGACCCACCAGCCCCCGGGCCGAAGAGATCCTCGGCGGCTACTTTCCCGTTCTGGACCACGGGTTCGTATCGCTCGTGGACTACATGGGGACCGATGAGGACATCGAGCGAGCCGCACGGGTGAGCTACGGGTACGGCACCCGAAAGCGGTCGGCCACCCGCGGTCTCATCCGGTACCTGCGCCGTCACCGCCATACCACGCCCTCCGAGATGGTGGAGTTCAAGTTTCACTGCGCCATGCCCATGTTCGTGGCTCGGCAGTGGATCCGGCATCGCACGGCCTCCGTCAACGAGTACAGCGGACGCTATTCGCTGATGCCCCTCCTCTTCTATGCGCCCGATGCGGAGGACTTCGCCCTTCAGAGCGAGTCCAACAAACAGGGCCGGAGGGAAGGCGCGGCGGCACAGGCGCTGTGGGAGCGGGCCGACCAGCGCTGGGCCCGGGGACGAAAGGAGGCTGCGGAAACGTACGAATGGCTCCTGGGGGAGGATGTGGCCCGGGAGCTGGCTCGTATCGACCTGCCCCTGTCCACCTATACCCAGTGGTACTGGAAGATCGACCTTCACAACCTTCTCCACTTCCTCACCCTTCGGGTGGATCCCCACGCCCAGTGGGAGATTCGGGCCTACGCCGAGGTCATGGCCGGGATGGTGCAGCGGGTGGCGCCCCTCTCCTATGAGGCCTGGGTGGACTACGATCTGTTGGGATCTCCCATGAGTCGGGGGGAGCTCGAGGCGCTGGCTCGGCTTCTGCAGCCGGATGACGGGGGTGGGGTTGGGGCTCGGGCCGGAGCCGAGACCGTGGGTCCGGAGACCTTGGCGGAGATGGGGCTTTCGCCCCGGGAGATCCGGGAATTCCAGGCGAAGCTCGACCCCCCTCCTCGTCCCGATTTCGTTCTCGACCTGGCGGACATGCGTCCCGCCGAGGAAGTGGCGGCCCGGATGGCCGAGGCCGTTCCAGGATCCGAAAGATCAGGCTCGGAGGAGAAGGGTGCCGGCGGGGAGGAGAGTGGACCCACCCGGGCAGCCGAGTCGGCCACCGCTCGAGGAGAGCGGTGAGGTTTCCCCTTCGTCTGGATCGCCCGGAGGCACTTGGCGGACTTCGGGAGCTGGCGTCGACCACGGACTTTTCCGAGCGAGGAGTGTGCGATCGGCTGGGACTCCCGTCCATCTACGACTTTCAGACGCTCAGGGCAGGGCGTGAGGGCAGCGCCGACGTTGCCGACGGACTGGATCTCCTGATCCGCCTCTTCATGGACGGAGAGGGCGTGAGGGCGTCCAGAATCGAAGAGCTGGGGCTTTCCGGAGGGATGCGGGCCGTCGAGGCCCTGGGGCTTCTGGGGGGGCATCCCCGGGGCCCAGGCTGGCTCGGAGCCTCGGCTCTCCTGTACCCCACCGAGTCTCTGCTCATCAGTTCGGACCTGAACGAACAGGCCCCGGGGATCTCCGAGGATGGAGGTCGGCTCAGGAGGGATTCGGTCTATCCGGCGATTACGAATGCAGCGCGAGAGTTCATGTCGGACCTACCCCTGCCCGGGGCTGGGAGGGTGCTGGACCTCTGTTCCGGGACCGGGATAGGCGCGCTCGCCCTCGCCCGTGGAGCCGAAGAGGTGTGGGCGGTGGACATCACGGAGCGATGCACCCTCTTCGCGGAGTTCAACGCCCGCCTCAACGGGGTTCACAACATCCGAATCCTCTTCGGGGACCTCTACGAGCCGCTGCACGAGAGGCAGTTCGACCTGATTGTGGCTCACCCCCCCTACGTTCCTTCGGACGCCGACGAGTTCGTTTTCCGCGACGGAGGAGCGGATGGCGAGCGAATCGTGCGGCGGATCCTGGAGGGGCTCCCCGATCATCTGGCCCCTGGAGGTCTCTTCTACGCACGGTGCATGGCTACGGATCGGGACGACGCGCCCCTCGAGCGTCGGATCCGATCCTTCCTGGGCGCACGGGCAGAGGAGTTCGATGTGTTCGTCATTCCGTCCCGTGAGATGCGTTTGTCCGACTACCTGTCGGGCGGAGTGCGATCCGGCAGGATGGGGTTCGAGGAGGCCGAGAGCCGCAGGGTCCGCCTCGAAGAGGCCGGAGTGGAGGCGTTCGTGCATGGGACGCTTCTGGTGCAGCGTCGAGCGGTGGGACGACCCGCGGTGACGAGCCGCCGCTTCCGAGCCCCGCAGGCGGGACCGGAAGTCCTGGACTGGCTCCGTCGATGGGAGGTGGCCCGCCTGGATTCCGGATTCGGAGAGGCGGTGCTCGAGATGACTCCTCGACTGCGAGAGGGTGCCGTCCTGGAGCTGCGCTATCGCGTGGCCGGCGGCAAGCCGCTCACCGAGGGGCTGAGCGTGAGGAGCGACGGTCCCTTCCCCTCGGCCTTCTTCCTGCCCGCCGACACGGCCCACCTGCTTTCGCTCTTCGACGGCGCGACGCCGGTTCGGGAGGTGTTCCGGGAGGGCACGCACAAGGAATGGATTCCCCCGGCGACCCGGGAGGAAGAATTCGTGGGTCTGCTTGTCGCGCTGTCGGGCGGCGGTGTTCTGGAGCTGCCGGGCTTTGAGATCCCCGCAGACACCTGAACTCCTCGAGGAGCCTTTCAGCCTCCTCCATGCCTTGTGTTTACAGGGCCTGGACGTTTCTGTTACCTGATGCGGACCCGGTTGGTTTCTTTGCATTTTCCGGAAGAAGTCGTGAGGCCGTGGTGCGTGGTCTGACGTTTTTCAATATCTTTTGCTCTGGCATCTGCCACAGGGGACGCGTCCAGGATGGCGCCCGAGACCCCGGCCCGCGACCTATCCAGGCCCCCGTGAGCACCCTGCACTGACATTAGGCCGGACGACAGGAGAGGAAACAGATGAACGAACCGCGTACGAAACTACGTGCCCTGAAGGGCATGTCCGTGCGGCACCTGGGCGTCCTCGCTCTGGCTGGACTTTTTGTGCTCGTGGGTTGTGACGACGACCCCGTGGCTCCCCCGGCGGAGGAGGGTCCGGCGTCCGTCCAGATCACCCCGGGAGAGGCCACCCTCTCCTTCATCGGGGAGACGGTGACCCTCTCGGGCGTGGCCCTGAACGGTCGGGGCGAGGAAATGCCCCAGGTTCCGGTGAGCTGGACGACGTCCTCCGGCGCGGTTGCGACTGTGTCCGGCGGGGTCGTCACCGCGCAGGGGAATGGCACGGCGACCATCACCGCCACGGTTCCGGGCACCTCGGCCACGGCCCAGGTGACGGTGCAGCAGGTGGCGGCCGGTGTGGCGATCAGCCACGAGGAGGTCTTCCTGACCGGGATCCCGGACTCGATCCAGCTCTCCGCCGAGGTACGTGACGGCGGCGAAGATGGCGGAACCGAGATCGAAGGTCTGGAGGTCGACTGGACGTCTTCGGACGAAGCCGTAGCCGCGGTGGACGAGGATGGACTCGTGACCACCGTGGGCGAGGGTACGGCCATGATCACGGCATCCCACGAAGGCTTCAGCGCCAGCACCGAGCTCACCGTCCGCGAAGCGATCACGGTGGAGCTCGATCCCACCCAGGTGAAGTTCATCCAGGCCGGGACCACCGCAGAGGTGGACGTGGTCGTCCGCGATGCCATGGGCGAGGTCATCGAGGGCGCTCCGCTGGCATGGGAGTCGTCCCGCGAGTCCGTCGCCACGATCACGGAGATGACCGAAGAGGTTGAGAACGGCGAAGAGGACGAGGTGAGGGTGTTCGGGGTCATCGAGGCCGTCGGTGACGGCACGGCTACCATCTCGGTGCGAAGCGGAAACGCTGAAGGAACCGTCCAGGTCGAGGTTCGGAAGGTCGATGCCGTCCTGATCGACCCCGACGAGGTCACCCTCGAGGAAATCGGGGCCACGGCTCAATTGACTGCCACCGCGGTGGATGTCTTCGATGTCCCGGTCACCACGGCCGAGATCGATTGGAGCTCCTCTGACGAGGAGGTGGCCACGGTGGATGAGAGCGGACTCGTGGAGGCCGTGGGCGCCGGTAGCGCCACCATCAGCGCCTCGGCGGCCGGAGTGACGGGGACCGCCGAGATCATCGTCGATGTTGAAGATGACGAGGATGACGACGATGACGACGATGACGACGACGAGGACGACGACGATGACGAGGATGACGACAACGGTGAGGGTGAGGGCTGATGCCCTGAGCTCATCCGAGTAGATGGATCAGGGGCCGGTACGGTTGGGGCGAGAGCTTCCGCCGTACCGGCCCTTTTCCTATCGGGCCAGTGCGGTGAGTCAGAGATTCGCCGGCATTTGTGACCCGGCGCATCCACGATGGCCGCGTTGCTTCCGGGTCACCATAGCGCTGCTATCGCTCACCATCGCGCCTTGCCACCCTGACGCGCCGGGCCCGTCGGTCCCTCGCCGAATCTCTGACTCACCAGACTTCTAGAAGTTCTTCCGGTGAAAGCTCCGAAGTCCGAGGCTGAAGGGGACCGCCAGCCAGAGGAGGAGCGCGCCAACCGTCACGGCCTGCCCGGTCCCGCTCCCGAAGAATCCCTTGAATACGGCCCCGGTGAAGCCCATGAGGGCAGAGATGTCGAAGTTGAGCAGGAGGAGGATCCGCCCCAGGTCCACCGGATTCAGGAAGGAGAGGGCCAGTACGGTTCGCTCCATGGGGTAGTCCGAGAACATGTAGATGGCCAGGAGCACGAGGCCGTTGAAGACCACGGTGAAGAAGACCCAGAGTCCCAGGCTGTAGCCCAGCCCCTTGATGCGATCCTCGGTGGCCAGGGCGACCAGGAAGGCCAGCGAGGTGAAGACCAGGGTCAGACCCACACCGGTTCCCAGGAGCAGGAGGAGGGGCCCCCAACCGGCGTCTGCGGCTCCCCCGTGGGCCCAGAACGGCAGCCCGGTCCCCAGGAGGAACGCAGTGGACGAGGGGAGACCGAGCCCGATGAACAGCCCGAAGAAGAGGCTGCGACGACGAACGGGCTGAGACAGGATGAGCTCGGTGAACTCCCGGGAGTTGTAGAGGTACATGGTGCCCAGCACCACGGAGACCAGCGGGATGGCGATGAGCACGACGTTCATGAGGCTCAACAGGACCCGCTCTCCTGAACCGCCGAAGCGGAACAGGGCGTCGGTCATGAGCAGAAAGAAGAGTCCGTAGACCAGGACCCAGCGGCTCCGCATGACGTCTCGGAGCTGGTATCGTGCGATCTTGAGCGTGTTCATGCGACGACCCTCGCGGTGATGCGGCGGGCGATGGCCCGCTCCAGGTTCACCTCTCCCGACGATCCCACCAGACTGGCCACCGAATCCTGGAAGTGAATCCGCCCATCCAGGAGGTAGACCACGGTGTCCGCCAGCTCCTCCACCTCGCTCATCACGTGGGAGGTGAGGACGATGGTCCGTCCCTCGGCCTTCTCCTTCAGAATCCGGTCTTTCAGGGTGGCGCTGGAGACCGGGTCCAGTCCGGCGGTGGGTTCATCGAGGAAGAGGATGTCGGGGCGGAAGAGGAAGGCCAGCACGGCGCTTACCTTCTGGCGGTTTCCTCCTGATAGGGTCCGGAAGGGCTTGTCGAGTTCGCCCTCGAGCCGGAGCGCCTCCCCGAGCGACATGTCGGTCTCCGGTGGATCGCCCCGGAGGTCCCGGATCATCTGGAGGATCTCCCGGGCCGTGAGGTTCTCCGGGTAGCGGGCGATCTGGGGCATATAGCCGATCCGCCGGCGATACTCCGGGTCCGATCCCACGACCTCTCCATCCACGGTGATGGTGCCGGACTCGGGACGGACCAGTCCCAGGATGCTCTTCACCAGGGTGGTCTTTCCCGCGCCGTTGGGACCCAGGACGGCGGTGCATCGCCCCCGCTCCACTTCGAGTTCCAGCCGGTCCAGCACCTGCAGGCGGCCGTAGCGCTTCGAGAGCTCGTGAACTCGGATCATGCCCATGGCTCGTCTCCTGTGAGGGCCTTCATGAGAGGGGATTCGTCGACCAGCGCTTCGGGCGTCAGGACCGGAAGCACCCGTTCGGCGACCTCCAGGATCTCCACGAAGAAGCTGCGAAGGAGGATGAGGGCGACCGGCTTGCGTTCCACGATGAACGAGAAGAGACGGACGGGCCGGTGGGGAAGGTCGCCTCGCCCGTCGCCGGACAGGTCGTAGCCTCTGTACTGGCTCCAGTAATTCCCGTGGAAGGTGTTGGGGTTCTGACGGGAGTTGGTGATCACGTCGAAGGTGTTGTCGACGAAGTCGTTGCTCTCGAAGAGGTTCTCCTGGCTGTTGGCCAGGATCTTGATCGCCCACCCGTTTCGTTCGAGGCGATTCAGGCGGAAGGTGAGTCGGTCCGTACCCTCGGAGTGGATGGCGATGGTATTTCCCCGGAAGAGATTCTCGTCGATCCGGGAGTCCTGAACCTCCTTCAGGAGGAGGCCGTACGAGGCCGAGCCCCAGTTGTCCAGGAAGCGGTTCCGGCTCATCACCACCTCCCGCGAATACATGACCGCCACCCCGGCACCGTTGCGACGGAAGGTGTTGTTCACGTAGAAGCTGGCGTCGGAAAACATGAAGTGGAGGCCGTACCGGATATTCCCTTCCGAGGTGTTTCCTCGAATCACCGCACCTCGGGCGAACTCCAGATAGATCCCGTCCCGGTGTCCCTCGATGTGGTTGTCCTCCAACTGGACCCGGTCCACGTCCCAGAGGTGAATGCCGTTCCCGGAGTTGGACTCCCGGGTGCCCGAGGCCCGGAGTTGGTTGCCCCGGACCAGGCAGTCCGTGGCTCGTGCAAGGTAGATTCCGAAGAAGGTATCCTCCAGGCGGTTCCCCTCGATCCGGCACCGGCTCTTTTCCTCCACCAGGATGGCCGAATGGTCACGGACGTGGCTCACCCCGGTCCCGCGCAGGACGAAGCCCTGGATCCGCACGTCGTCGGCCTCCACCCGGAGGAGGGAGCCTTCGCCCTGGCCGTCGATGATGGGCCAGTCCTCGCCGATGAGCTCCACCGACCGATCCACGAGGATCGGCGTTTCGGTGTACACCCCCGACTGGACCCGGATTCTGTCGCCGTCTTCGGCCCGGGCAAGGGCGGCCGTGATGGTGGTTTCGTCTCCATCCGGCCCCACGACCCACTCCCGGCCGGAGAAGGTCTCCTCGCGAGGCATCGGGGGCGCAGGGTGGTGCCCTTCGTGGGCACCGTGCGCCGAAACGGTGTCGGCGCGAACCTCCTCATGTTCCTGTCCGGACGGGCTCTGGTCCGTCCAGTGTGTGGCGGGCTCGAGTGGCCCCACCCCTCCGCTCAGGATCAGGAGTCCTCCCAGGAGCAGCCCCACGGGCCAGGCGGTCCCGACACGGTCAGTGGGCATGGGAGTGCCCCCCCACCACTGGTGTGGTGGCCACCAGCTCCCGGACTTCCGCCCAGGTGAGGATCTCGCCCCCGAAGCTGGCCTGGTTCTCCCGGGCCTCGGACTCCGAGGCGTAGGCCGACAGGTTCAGCCCCATGGGGCTTCGGAGGTCCCGGCTGCGCAGAAAGTGCGCGTCCTCGACCCCGAGCCATTGTCCGGGCACGTTGAAGTCGGTGACCCAGAGGGAGCGGATCCGGTCCTGCGGAATCTCCTCCTCCTCATCCAGGAACTCCGCCATGCACTCGATGGAGTCGAAGACATAGGGCCGGCCCCGGTCGGTGATGAGCTGGGTGGCGAAGCTGTGTTCAGACACCATCATCCGGCAGTGGGCACATTCTTCGGCTCCCACCTGGATGTCCCGGGGTCCATCGGAGCAGGCTCCCAGGACGAGCGCCAGGCAGATCGCCAGGCGCGGGGCCCAGCCCCCGAACCCCGGTCCAGGACGCTGCGTCAACCTCGGTGAGGCAACGGGCCGGAAGGTCATGATGCCCCCCTGCTGCGGACCGCCGAATCCGTCGAGGCGTCCCTGTCACCGGGTAGACTCCACTCCGACCCCACGAAGCTGAGCACCTCGTCCCATCCCATGAGCCGGCCGGTGTAGGCGTCGTGGAGATTCCGGATCATCCGGTCTCCCTGGATGGCCATGAGATTCAAGCGATCCGGGCTCGAGAGGTTGGGAGTCTGGAGAAAGGTGGCCTCCTTCGCGTCGATGAGCTTCCATCCGCTGGGGAAGTCGACCACCCGGATCTTCTCCACCCTCGAGTCGGGGACTCGGCCCTCCAGGAGGAAGGCGGCCAGGCACTCCACCGAGCGGAACCGGAAGACCTCACCGTCCTGCGTCTGGACTTCTCCTCCCCACCTCACCTCCTCCACCTCTCCGCCGCAGAAGGGATCCTGATCCTGGCCGTAGACCATACGGTCGGTCTCGTGGATCTCCCCGGCGGCGTCCTGGGGGGGAGGGTCGGCCTGACACCCTGCGGTGAAGGCCAGCGTGACCACCAGAACCGAGACCGGCCAGCGAACGGGCCGCTTGCCGGTTCCCCTCGGGCTCTCCCCATCCGCGGGACCGGGGTCCGACGAGGAGCGAAGCGCGGCCGTCTCGGTGGAGGCATCGTCCCCACCCCGTGTCCGAGCCGCTGCCGGCTGCCCTTCGTCTCCGTTCCGGGTGCGTCGGGCGCGGAACGCCATGACCACGGCAACCGCGGCCAGCACGGCGGCCACCCCCAGGAAGAGGCTTCCCAGATGAGGCCAGGAGCTGGCCCGGATGTTCAGGATCTGCTCCGTGCCGATGATGGGAGGCGAATAGGTCATGTCCGGGATCTTGATCGCCGCATCCGGGCTCAGGTTGTGCCCGTAGTCGATGTTCCAGAGATAGAAGTCCACCATTCCCGCGATCCCGGCCACCAGAAAGGTCCCGAGCCACCCGGCCATGACCCAGGGACGCCCGATCAGGGCTGCCAGGAGGCCGGTTGCGATCAGGGCTCCCAGGACGATGGGCATGATCTCGAGTTCGGGCACCGTGGCCGGATCGATGGGCTGCATCCCGATGTAGTGATTCAGGATGTTGATGTTCTGCAGGTCGTGGCGATCGTGTCCCACGATGTCGTTGATGTAGATGTGCATCCCGAGACCCTCGGGATACTGGGGTGCCGTCAGCCCGATGCTCCAGAGAGGAGTGACAAAGGCGGGAATCATGACCAGGGCCGCCAGGGCCAGCAGGAGTCGGCTCTTCGTGCGTGTCGTCATCGGGGCATCCTCGAGGAGCCTGGGGGAGTAGTGGACTGGAGAGGGTGGATGGGGGTCGGGGTCGAGATCGAACCTGGGGATCTCCCGGGAGGGGCGGTACGAAGCCTCCCCTCCCGGGTGAAATCCATCCGCGTCTCAGCGGCTGTTCTCGGCTCGGGCCCGGTGGTTCAGTTCGAACCCCTGGTGCCCGTTCGCCACGCCAGAGGCACACCCGAACCCTCGGGCGAGACCCTCACATAGCCCTGCATCTCCTGGTGGAGCGCCGAGCAGAAGGCGGTGCAGTAGAAGGGGTAGATCCCGGTCCGGGTCGGGACCCACTTCATGGTCTTCGTCTGGCCGGGAGCCAGGAGGATCTCAGCGTTCTGAGCCCCCTTGATGGCGATCCCGTGGACGATGTCCCAGTCCTGTTCCAGGTTCGTCACGTGGAAGTAGACGGTATCCCCCACTTCGACCCCCTCGATGTTGTCCGGGGTGAAGTGGCTGCGGATGCTGGTCATGTAGACCCGAACCACGTTCCCGTCCCGCTCCACCCGGGCCTCACCGGGCCGGCGGGTCACGTGCTCATGCTGATTGTCGGAAAGCTCGTAGATCCGCTTGCTGCCATCCCGCAGGAGGTCGGCCCGAATCGCCTGGGCGTAGTGGGGCTCTCCGATGGTGGGGAAGTCCTTGAGAAGGACCATCTGATCACCGGACACGTCGTAGAGCTGGGCCGGGTGATTCTGCTTGGGGCCGACGGGAAGGAAGCGGTCCCGGGCGGTCTTCGTCAGCCCCACCAGGTATTGGGGCTGCGGTTCACGGGTGTCTCCGCCGGTGAGCATGAGGTGCCCGATGGAGTAGTAGGCGTCGATCCGGTCCACGACCTCGAAGGTCTCAGTGGACCACTTCACGATCTCCGACGAGATGTAGACCGATGTGTACGCATAGCCCCGCCCGTCGAACTCGGTGTGAAGCGGCCCGAGCCCCGGATCCTGGACCTCGCCGGCGATGGTGGCCTCGTATTCCAGAACGGGAATCCCATTGTCGAGCTCCTCGAAGCGCTCGTTCTCGATGGCGTCGATCATCTGCGAGAAGGAGTGCACCGGAATCACGGTGGCCAGCTTTCCGCCCGCGGCGATCAGCTCTCCGTCGGGGGAGATGTCGACCCCGTGGGGTGACTTCGGCGTGGGCAGGAAGAAGATGGCTCCCGGGATCTCCGAGGGATCCACCACCCGAACGCCGTCGTGGGCGGTAGAAGAGGCCACGCCGGTGGCCGGATCGTACGTGTTGTGGAGGTACTGCCCCGGGATCTGGCTCCCGGCGCCATTCGCCACCGCCTCCTCGACCATGCGCCAGTTCACCGCGGCGATATAGTCCTTGTCGAACCGGGACGCCTCGATCTCCAGCAGGGTATGGGCCTGCTCCACGTTGTAGGTGGTGAAGAACACCCAGTCTCCCGAGACGCCCATCCCGGCACGACCAAGGTCGTAGTGGTAGGGAGGCATGCGGATCTGGAAGGCCAGCTCCATGGCCCCCGAGTCCTCATCCACGCTCACGAAGGTGATGGCTCCGTCGAAGTTCTCACGGTACGTGTCGATGGGGACGTCCAGGTCCTCCTCCAGCGGGATGCTGAAGCGGGTGGCGCCCACGACGTACTCGGTGTTCTGGGTGGGGAAGGAGGAGGCATGGTTCCCGCCCGTGTTGGGCAGCTCCAGGATCTCCACCGTCTCGAATTTCTCCAGGTCGATCCGGGCGATCCGGGGCGTGTTGTTTCCATTGATGAAGATCCACCGCCCGTCCGGCATCGCGTCGGTCCGGGAGAGCTGCGGATGGTGGGAGTCGTCCCATGGGATGAAGCCGTAGCTCGTCTGGAGCAGCGGCTTGGTCTCTTCCGAGTAGCCGTAGCCGGTCTCGGGATCCTGGCTGAACACCGGGATCACCTTGAACATCCTCGCCGAGGGCAGTCCCCACACGGAGAGTTGTCCGCTGTAGCCTCCTGAGAAGAAGGCGTAGAATTCGTCGTAGTCTCCAGGGGCCACGTACACGCGCTCGGCGGCGTCCTCCGCGCCGATCATGCCCACGTCTCCGGGGCAGCCTGTCAGGGCGAAGGCGAGAACGGCCACCCCTGCGGCGGCCACGCCCAGCTTCGTCCCGGTTCGCTTGTTCAACATGGTTTGGTGCTCCTGTGGGAGAATCGGTTCGGGGTTCGAGTCAAGCATTCGATCAGGGATTTCATGCGTTCCGGGGTCCGTCCAGGGCCCCTCGGAGGTCACGTTCTACCGGGTGGTACGGAAGTATTCCACCATGGCCCTCGCCTGCTCCTCCGAGATGTTCTGGTAGGGCATGACCATGGGGTACTGCTGGAGGAGCTCCCTGGCCACGGGGTGACGCTGGGTCATCTCCTCGGGGTTCATGATCATGTTGGCGATCCAGGTCGGGCTCCTCCGGTCCAGGACGTCGCCCAGTGCCGGTCCCACGAAGCTCTCGTCCAGCATGTGGCAGGCCTCGCAGTTGAACTCGTAGACCTCCTGCCCCATCCGGGCCATTTCTTCGTCGACCTCATCGGCCAGGACGATCTCGTCGGTGAAGGGGCCGATGCCGTGCTCCTCCTCGAAGGGGGTGAGACCGGTCTCACCGGCCTCGGTCTCAGGGGCGCGGTCGGTGGTCCCGGTGTCCCCCTCGCCGCAGGCGGCCAGGGTGACGAGGAGCAGGGCACTGAGAGCCATTACGGCGGATCGCTTCATGGTCGGTTTCCTGGGGTTTTCGGTAGATGGATCCGGGGGATTCGCAATGTCCCGATCCGGCATACGGACCGTTTCCTCGACTTGAGACGAAAGCTAGGATTTCTGCAGGTTGGGGTCTGTCGGAGGATTCCCGGGACCCGTTGTCGGGGATTTCCCCACACCAGCGGACCCGGTCGCGGGAGCAGGGTCATGGCCCCGTCGGAGGTCCTCGGGTAGCATGAGGATGACCAGGGTCCCCTCTCCCGGGGCCGATTCGATATGAAGCTTTCCTCCCGAGTGACGAGCCCGTTCCAGCATGCGGAGAATGCCCATGTGGTCCTGGGGATCGGTGGTGACCCGCTCCGGTTCGAAGCCCGAGCCATCGTCTTCGAGACGCCCTGTGACCCGACCAGGCTCCACCTCTACGAAGAGGTCGACCGCGGTGGGCTTCCCGTGGATGACCGCGTTGTTCATCGCCTCCTGCATGACCCGGTAGAGAGTCAGCCGCTGGTCCGGGCTCAGCTTCGGCGGTGAGTCGGGTGGACGGACTCGGATCGGCACGCCCACCTCCTCCGAGAGGCGACGGGCGTGAGCCTCCAGGGCCTTGAGAGCCCCCAGCTCATCCAGCTCCGGTGGGTGGAGTCCCCGGGCAATCCGCTGGATTCCGGCCAGTGCCGAGAGAAGCTCCCGACGCGCCGCCTCGAGATCGGGAGCGGGATCGGGAGGAGGGGACCTCCCCGGCGCGGCGTCGCTCCGGCGCGAAGGTACGGGAAGCTTCCGACCGGCCAGTTGAATGTGCAGGAGGGCGGCGGAGAGGGTCTGAGCGGTATCATCCACCAGTTCGTGGGCCATCCGCTTCCGCTCGGCCTCCTGGGCCTGGATGCTCCGGGCGGCCAGCTCCCTGCGGAGTGCCCGGTGGTCCTCCGCGGAGTCGAGGACCTGATTCAGGGCGCGGCCGAGTCGGTGGAGGTCGGCGTCCGCCAGGGGAGACGGAGGGACCCGGGCCGACAGATCTCCCTGCTGGACCCTTTCGGCCACCTCCTCGATGCGGCGGAGCGGCACGAGGGCGAGGTAGCTCAGAGCAGCACCGATCCCGATCACCGCGAGCACAGCCCCTCCCCACAGAGCCCGAGAGAGAAGCGGGTCCGGTCCTTCCGGCTCGAGTCCAGAGCCCAGCCCCAGGGCCAGGATCCCCAGAACCAGGACCGGAATCCCATGCGCCAGGGAGATCTTGAGGAACAGGGGTACCCGGAGGGCCCGCTCGAGCCAGGCTGGAGGGGGGGATGGAGGGGAGGGCACCGCCATCTCCTTTCCCGGTCGGTGGGACGGCGAAGGTCAGGTTCGGGACCCCGCGGTGTGCGGAGCTCCTGAATTGGTGATCACAGGGGAATGTTGCATCTTCAGAGGCGAGAATCTGTCAGGGGATGGACGAGAGTTCTGTGGGGGATTTCTCCACACGACGCGAGTGCAAGCCGGAAAGGGGACAACGACGCCATGACCGAGGTGCCGGGCGGAGGGGCCGATGAACGTTCCGAGCCGCCGGAGGGGAGCTTTTCCCCGCCGGTGGACTATGCCGCCGTCTTCCGGGCCGCTCCCGATGGAATCCTCATCGTGGACGAGGGCGGCATCGTCAGAGATGTGAACCCTCAGGTCGAGCAGCTCCTGGGATACTCCCGTGCGGAGCTTCTTGGACGTCCCGTGGAGCGGCTGGTTCCTCCCGACGCACGGGCCGGCCATTCCGCCAAGCGCGAGGGGTTCATGGAAGGTCCGAGCGCCCGACCCATGGGGGTGGGGCTGGAACTTCGAGCACTCCGGAAGGATGGACTCCAACTGCCGGTGGAAGTCAGCCTCCGGCCCTACTCCAACTCCCTGGGTCGATTCGTCATCACCGTGGTCCGCGATGTGAGCGAGCGGAACCGACTCCGCCGCCTCGGCGCGGGGACGATCCAGGCCGTGGAGGAGGAACGGCGCCGGATCGCCCGGGAGCTTCACGATGACTCGGCCCAGCGACTGGCCGCCCTCCTCCTGCGCCTCCGGCTCCTGGAGAAGTTGGAGGATCCCGGGGAGCGCGATCGCGTCATCCGCCAGGTCCAAAACGAGCTGTCCGACGCGGTGGAGGGGCTGGGCAGAATCTCCCGGGGACTGCGGCCACCTGCGCTGGCGGATGTGGGTCTCGACGCGGCGATCCGTTCCCACCTGAGACCCTACGTGGGCCCTCACTCACTGGATCTGACATTGGAACTGGAGCCGGTGGGATCCCTTCTCGGCGAAGACGCCCAGCTCTCCGTGTATCGGGTGATTCAGGAGGCGGTGTCCAACGTGGCCCGACACGCCGAGGCGTCGCGGGTGCGGGTTGCCATGCGTCGGGAGGGAGAGGAGATTGTGGCCGAAATCGAGGACGACGGTCGAGGGTTCGATCCGGAGAAGGCCTTCCTGGATGGTGCGGGGCTCGGCCTGTTGGGAATGGACGAAAGGGCCCGCCTGGCGGGGGGGCGGCTCATGATCCGGAGTCGCACGGAGCGGGGAACCCGGGTGGAATTGCGTCTGCCGATCGAGGAGAGCGCTGGCTCAGAGGCCTCTGAGCAGGAGGGTCGCGCTCATGGCTGAGCCCATCCGGGTCCTCCTGGCCGATGATCACACGATCTTTCGGGCCGGCCTGAGGGCCCTGCTGGAGTTGGAGGACAGGGTCGAGGTCGTTGGAGAGGCGGCCACCGGGGAGGAGGCCATCGAACAGGCGCGCAAGCTGCGACCCGATGTCGTGATCATGGATCTCTCCATGCCGGTCATGAACGGGCTGGAGGCCACCAGACGAATCGCCGCGCTCCAGCTGGGTGTGCGGATCCTGGTGCTCACGGTGCATGCCGAGGAGGAGTACCTGGTCCCGGTGGTGGACGCGGGGGCCAGCGGGTACCTGACCAAGGACTCGGCGGACCGGGATCTCATGGAGGCCATCCGGACCGTGGCCCGCGATGAGGTGTTTCTCCCGGCCCGAGCCACCACCCTGCTCCTGCAGCAGTACCGGACCGCGGAGGAGAAGGAGGGAGGAGGTCGCCTCCGGGACCTGAGCTCACGGGAGCGGGAGGTGCTGGCCCTGACCGCCGAGGGATTCTCCTCGTCGGAGATCGGCGAGAAGCTCTTCATCTCGCCGAAGACCGTGGACACCTACCGGTCCCGGATCATGAAGAAGCTGGGATTGAACCACCGCTCCGAACTCGTTCGTTTCGCACTCAGGGTGGGACTTCTGAAGCATCTCTGACTCCCCGTGCCCAGCCCCCATCCCTTCACCTCCAGGAGGCGCTGTGTCCGAGAAAACCTTCCAGAGCAAAGCCCGGCTGAGCATCATCGCGATCCTGGCTCTCCTCGTCTTCATCCTCGTCGTTCAGAATCAGGAGACCGTCTCCACCCAGGTCTACTTCTGGACGGTGGAGATGCCCCGTTTCGTGCTCCTGGGCACGTTCTTCTTCGTGGGAGGGTTCGCAGGATACATGGTGGGACGCGGCACACGATTGGGGAAGAAAAAGAAGGAGGCATGATGTCCGCCCGGTCTCTCTCCGGACATGAAGGCCTGCCCGAGGATCCGCTGGACACGGTCGACGCGCCGGTGGACCTCCGATTCGAGGTGGAGGTCGAAGCAGGACCCGCTCCGGTCTGGCGCACTCTTTCGGAGGTGTCCCGGTGGCCGCTGTGGAATCGGGGAGTGAGCTTCGCCGTCCTCGATGGAGAGCTTGCCCCCGGAACCCGACTCCACTGGCGAGCCGACGGGATGCGAATCGCCTCCCAGATCGCCGAACTGGAGCCGCAACGGCTGCTGGGACTCACCCTCCGGACCATGGGGGGACGAGGATACCATCGCTGGACGCTCGAGCCCCTGGAAGGGGATCGGGTGCTGGTCCGAAGCGAGGAGATCTGGGACGGGCTGGGAGTGCGGATTCTCCGCCGAACGCTGCGAAGGACCCTGTCGCGATCCCGCACCCACTGGCTCGAGGCCCTGAAGAATCAGGTCGAGGGCTCGGGGGAAGGGGACGCCTGACTCCCTGAGGGGGATAGCGTGTCTGGATCGGGGGGGAGGGTGTCCGGGTCGATGGGCACAGTATCGGGATCCGCCGCGCCCGGGAGGTCCCGGGGCGGGAGAGTGTCGGGCTCGGGCACCGGGAGTTCCTCTACCTCGATCCGTGGCTCCTCGATGTCCTCCGGCACCGGTTCGGCGGGGGGGACCGGAGGGGCACCCCCGCCCATCCTTCCCAGAATCAATCCCTGCCGCCACTGCATTCGGGCTGGATTCTGCGCCGGATTCGAACTGAGTGGGTGGGGAAGGGTCGCGGCCAACGCCGCCGCCTGCTCCCTGGAGAGATTCGCGGCCGAGCGATCGAAATACGCCTGAGCGGCAGACTCGACGCCAAAGATGCCGGGTCCGAGCTCCGCGACGTTCAGGTAGAGTTCGAGGATTCGTTCCTTCGAGAGGAAGAATTCGAGGCGGCGGGCCAGGATGAGCTCCTGACCCTTCCGCACGAAGGCCCGATCGGGAGACAGGTAGAGGTTTCGAGCCAGTTGCTGGGTCAGGGTGCTGCGCCCCCGGACATCGTCCCGATGCTCCCTCAGGTACTCCAGGGACGCCCGCAGGGCCGCTCGATCCGACTCGGACCGGAGGCGCGGCGGGATCTCTCCCGCGTATCGGACCTCCTCCGCCAGGGCATTCCAGTCCACCCCCCGATGCTCATGGAACCGATCATCTTCGGCCACCAGGACCGCCCGAACCAGGGCGGGAGTCACGGAGTCCAGGGGGATCCAGCTCCACTGCAACTCGAACGACTCTCCCCGCTCCGACGCCTGGGCGGTCCGGTGATCCACGTAGGCCGTGGTCGCGGGATTCACCCAGCGAAGCATGATGGGCCAGGGGTGGAGCAGCCATGCCAGGACCGGCAGAGACGCGACGAAGACCAAGCCCAGGAGGATCGACCGTCCCCGCCGCGGGGAGGGGCGCGGGTGTGCGGAGCCGTTGCTTCTTTCAGTCGCGACCATGATCGTCTCCTACCCGCCAACGGCCTCCGAAGGACCGATCCGTCGAATCGTCGTCTTCGAACCGCGGCACCCTGCCTGCGCGTACGGTTCCCACTCCGACGGGGTGGCCACTCCGGTTCCCCACCACCCTGGTGTACAGGGAACTTCCGCACGGGAGGAGGCGTTTGCAACGGAGAAGGCCGCGTGGGCCCGGAGCCGAGCCGGTGCCGAAACGGCCGGTGAACCGACGGGTCCTGCAGCCCTCCTTTCTCATTCTCAAGAGGACATCTCTGTTGGGTAGAGTCGAATTGGCGGTCATCGATGACGCGCCGTCCGTCGCACTCCAGGCCCTGGACGAACTCTGGTTCCAGGTCGCGGGCACCGTATGCAATCTCCGGTGCCACCACTGCTTCATCAGTTGTGCGCCGGACAACCACTCCTTCTGGTTCATGACCCGGGAGCAGGTGGCCCAGGCCCTGGAGGAGTCGGTCGAGCTCGGGGTGAAGGAGTACTACTTCACCGGGGGCGAGCCCTTCATGAACCAGGAGATGGAAGACATCCTGGTCGACACCCTCGCTCTCGGGCCGGCCACCGTCCTCACCAACGCCACCCTGATGCCGCCGCGCCGCGCCCGGCGTCTGGCCCAACTCTCGAGGGCGTCCATCTACACCCTGGAACTCCGGGTCTCCCTGGACGGCATCACCCGCGAGATGAACGACGCCATCCGGGGAGAGGGAGCCTTCGACCGCTGCGTGGACGGTATCGAGCAGCTGGTGAAGGTCGGGTTCCTCCCGATCATCACCTGCATGCGAAGCTGGCCCGAGCACGAGACCGAGCGATACCTGGAGGGCTTCCGACGCCTCCTTTCGACCGTGGGATACGAACGGCCTCGCATCAAGATCCTGCCCCCTCTCCTCATGGGGGAGGAAGCGAAGCGGACCCGGGCCTACGACGAGACCGAGCGGGTCACCCATGAAATGCTCGAAGGGTTCGACGAAGGGCAGCTCCTCTGCTCTCGGGCCCGGCTGGTGACCGCTCGGGGGGTGCAGGCCTGCCCCATCCTTCTCGAGGCTCCCTCGGCCCGGGTGGGAGACACGCTGACGGAGGGGGCCAGGACTCCGGTGACCCTGAAGGAATCCGCCTGTTTCACATGCTACCTTTCCGGAGCTATCTGCTCCAATTCTCCGTCTGGAGCCGGAGGGGATCGCTGATGTCGGGGCGTCCCTTTTCCCACCCGTCGGGGTCCACGGATCCAGGAGACCGGAGCGCTTCGGGTCCTGGCCAAAATGCGAATCTGGATTCGCATTTTGGCGAGGCGCCCGGGACGAACGGCCGGAGGGAGGCTCCGGACTCGCGGGGGCTCGGCGATGTCGCCCTCCGGAGGGTCGCGGCGTTCGGAGGGGTCTACTCCAACCACCGGGCCCTCCGCGCCGCCATCCAGGACGCCCGGGAACGGGGGGCCGAGGCCCTTCTCTGCCTGGGGGACCTGGGAGCCTTCGGGCCCTCTCCTGACAAGACCGTCCAGATCCTGCGGGACGAGGGAATCCCGGTGGTCCGGGGCAACTACGACGATTCCATCGCGCGAGGGTTGGACGACTGTCAGTGCGGATATACCGATCCCCGGGACAACCACTACGCCAGGATCTCCTATGACTACACCCTGGCGAACACCGCCGGGGAGCACCGGGAGTGGATGGCCACCTTCCCCCCGGAGATCCGCTTCCGCCTCGGTGACCTGCGGGTGCTGGCCTTTCATGGGAGTCCGCGCAGAATGAACGAGTTCCTCTGGGAAACCACCACCCCGACCCACTTCCTCGAGAGAATGGCCCGGAAGGCGGGAGCCGATGTGCTTCTGGGCACCCATACCGGGATCCACTGGAGCCGCCGACTGGGTGACAGGAGCTGGTACGTGAACGCCGGCGCCCTGGGTCGGCCGGCCAACGACGGCCGCCGGGAGGTCTGGTACGCCATGCTGGAGGCACAGGCCGGCGAGTCCGAACTGAAGGTGGAGTTCATCCCCGTGGAGTACGAGGTGGAGCTCCTGGCCGACGAAATGCGAGACGAGGGGCTCCCCGACGAGTTCATCGAGACGATCCGCACCGGGTGGTGGACCACCTGCCTCGAGGTGCTGCCCGGCAAGGAGCGAAAGGGCGGACGGTGGTGACGCCCGCGAAAACGGTGTTCTAGCAGTCTGATCCTCCCGATGCGTTGCGCTCGGACCCTCGGAGGCCGATCTTGGCCGCCATGCGAATCGCCTGCCCGCACCGTGACGAGGACCCGCCACCCCCTGGACCGGGCTGATGCAGGAAGATCTGGCCCCCGTCGTCCAGGCGGATGTCTGGGCGGTGGCCGCATTCGTCGGCTATCTCCTGATCCTGGTGGGGATCGGGGCCTATTCGGCCCGGTTCTCCTCGCGGGGCATCGGGAATTTCTTCGTGGGCGGACGGGTCATGAACCGGTGGGTCGTGGCCCTCTCGGCCGTGGTCTCCGGGCGGAGCGCGTGGCTTCTCCTGGGGGTCACGGGGATGGCCTGGCAGATGGGGGCTTCGGCGCTCTGGGCCGTGGTGGGCTACACGGCGGTGGAGTTCTTCCTCTTCTTCCACTTCGCTCCCCGCCTCCGGCGCTTCTCCGAGGATCGGGACTGCGTCACCGTCACCGACTTCTTCGCTGAGCGGTTCCAGGATCGCCGGGGCGTCCTCCGGATCTCGCTGGCTGCGGTGCTCCTCGTCTTCATGACCGCCTACGTCTCGGCGCAGTTCGTTGGCGGAGGAAAGGCCATCGGGGCCAGCTTCGGGTTGGATCCTCAATTCGGGGTGCTACTCACGGCCGTCATCGTCCTGCTGTACACGACGGTGGGTGGCTTCCTGGCCGTGAGCCTCACCGACACCCTCCAGGCCGCCTTCATGATCGTGGCACTCCTGGGGATCCCCCTGCTGGCCGTGACCGGCTACGGGGGATGGGGACCGGTCTTCACCGAGCTGGCGGTCTACCAGCCCGCACTCGTGGACGCGCTCTCTCTGGGAGGAGGGGCCTTGCTGGGGCTGGTGGGCATCGGACTGGGATCGCCGGGCAATCCCCACATCCTGGTTCGCTACATGTCCATCCGAGACGCCAAGGACCTCAGGTTCGCCGCCTGGACCGGGACGTCCGCGAACGTGCTGATGGGGGGTGGGGCGGTCCTCACCGGACTCGTGGGACGGGTCTACTTCCCCGAACTGGAGATGCTTCCGGCGCAGGACACGGAGAACCTCTATCCCCTCCTGGCCCAGAGCCTTCTACCCTCGTTCCTCTTCGGGATGGTGGTGGCCTCCATCTTCGCGGCCATCATGTCCACCGCCGACTCCCAGCTGCTCGTGGGGGCCTCTGCGGTGGTCCGCGACATCTACGAGAAGGTGATCCGGAAGGGAGAGGCGATCCCGGACCGACGCCTCGTGATTCTTTCCCGGAGCGTGGTGGTCCTCCTGGTGATGGCGGCCCTGCTCCTGGGGTGGGTGGCAGAGGACCTCGTGTTCTGGCTGGTGCTCTTTGCCTGGGCCGGGCTGGGGGCAGCCCTGGGACCCACCATGCTCCTGGCGCTCTACTGGCGGGGGACGACCCGGGCCGGGGTCCTGGCCGGGGTGGCCACCGGCGCGCTCACCACCATCATCTGGTACCTGACTCCGGCGCTGAGCGCACTCATGTACGAGTTGATCCCCGCCTTCGTCCTGGCGTCCGTCGTCACGGTGGTGGTGAGCCGGGTGACCCGGCCTCCGCCCGGAGTGGCTCGAGACTTTCAGATCATGGAAGGGGTTCTCCCAACGCCACCACCGCCGCCTCGGGCACGAGGTGGAGATCATCTTCCACAAGGTGGGCGGCCTCCGCGAGCACGATGATCATGACGCCGGCCGCCAGTTCGTCGCTCCCACCGGCCATGGGATCCACGTCCAGGGGAGAATGGACGACGACCTGACCTCGACGGAGGGCCGGGTCGGCACAACTGCCGACCAGCCGGACCGTCACCCAGCCGGGTCGAGGGGTCCAGGACATGTTCTTCGAGGTTCGGATTCGTGTCTCTCTGGCGCTCATATGGGCGCTCGCGGTTAGGGGTCGCAGTCTCCGGATGCCATTCGGAGAGGCAGGGCGGGTCGTACGCCGCCGGCGGCCAGCCGTTCCCGGTCATGGGGCGGGGCCGGGCCCGCGGGTCCATCGATCCCGGTTCACTTCTTCTCCAGCTTGAGCTTGCCCTCCACCAACAGGTCCACCGTGGCGCTCTGTGCCCCGGTCGGATCCGGGGGAAGGGAGATGGGGATCGCCCGGACTCCCCGGTCCTCGGGGAGGTGGAGGATCAGATTCCGCCAATCCGGCAAGTCTTCCAGGGTGTGAGACCGCCCTTCCTCATCGACGACCACGGTACGACCCGGGTGAAGCGTGGATGCCAGGCCGACCCCGAACCGCAGCCAGGCCTGCAGAGGTTCGGCCTCTCCCTGCTGGATGGGCTCGATCACTTCGCTCTTCCAGCGCGACACCATCTCCTGGTAGGTGGCTTCATCGCGACTCTTGAGCTGTCGGAGCAGGCCCCGATACGACTCGCGGGGGTCCAGGGCTCCGGTGGCCTCCAGCGCCTCGTTGAACCGCCGGTCCGCCTCGTCCTGGGGACTCCTCTTCATGTTCGATGCTCCTCCATCGTTGGAACGCGCCGCTTCGTTGGAAAGATCGGCGCAACAGTCTCGTGGCCCGTCCCGCGGTTCCATGCCAGGGTCCAGGCGTTGCCTCCATCCGGCGATTCCGCCTACGTTTCGGTTCGCCTGATGCCCTTCGGCTCCCGGGGGCCGCCTTCTTCGGGTCCTTCCAACCTCCAGCGTCGCGGACGCCCTATGCCCTCCTCCTCAGACACCCCCTCGGGCCCCCGGCCCACAGATCTTCCGGCCCACCAGGGAGGCCCCCCCTCCGAGGGCCTGGTCCGATCGGATCAGTTCCTGGAGATGGGATGGGAGATGTTCGGAGAGCTATGTCGAGCCCTGGCGATGCGGGTGGCCCGGGAGTACAAACCCGAGATGGTCGTGGGGATCGCTCGGGCAGGAGTGATCCCCGGCGCGATCCTGGCATCGCTCCTGAGCATCGACTTCTACTCCATGAAGATCTCCAGGAGGCAGGGAGGTGAAAAGGTCAGGGATCGCCCGGCCGTGCTTTCGGCCGCACCCTCCCAGGCCCGGGGCAAGCGGGTGGTGCTGGTGGACGAGATCAGCACCTCCGGGGACACCCTTCGTCTGGGGCTGGCGGCTCTCCGGGACGTACACCCCGCCGAGATCCGCACCGCCACCACCTTCGTCCGACCCATGGGATATCAGCCCGACTACCACGCCCTCGAAACGGACCAGACGATCATCTTTCCCTGGGACCGCAAAGTCTTCGACGGGGAGGAGTGGATCGTGAATCCCCGATATCAGGGCGCCATCGAGGGGTAGCGCGCCGGGGTCACTCCAGTTCTTCAACAGCCTTCCAAGGGGCTACGTCGGACGGAGCGCTGACGGACCGGAGACCCCCCGATGGACCGGACGGAACCGGCCATGTCGTGCTGGAGCCGTCTCTACTCCGCCTGCATCGAATCCAGGAACTCCTGGTTGGTCTGGGTTCGCTTCATCCGGTCCATGAGGAACTCGATGGCCTCGGGGGGATGCATGTCGGAGAGGAAGTTCCGCAGCAGGTAGACCCGGTTGAGTTCGGTCTCGCTCAGGAGGAGTTCCTCCTTCCGGGTCCCGGAGCGGTTGATGTCGATGGCGGGGAAGATCCGCTTGTCGGCGATGTGTCGGTCCAGGATCAGCTCCATGTTCCCCGTTCCCTTGAATTCCTCGAAGATCACCTCGTCCATCCGGCTTCCCGTTTCGACCAGGGCGCTGGCGATGATGGTGAGCGATCCACCGTCGTCGATATTCCGAGCCGCTCCGAAGAAGCGCTTGGGTTTGTGAAGCGCGTTGGCGTCCACTCCCCCCGAGAGGATCTTTCCGGAGTGGGGCACCGTGACGTTGTAGGCCCGGGCCAGCCGGGTGATGGAGTCCAGGAGGATCACCACGTCCTTCCCGTGCTCGACCAGCCGCTTCGCCTTGTCCAGGACCATCTCGGCCACCTGGGTGTGGCGCTCCGCCGGCTCGTCGAAGGTGGAGGAAATGACCTCTCCGTCCACGTGCTCCTCCATGTCCGTCACCTCTTCCGGTCGCTCGTCGATGAGCAGGACGATGAGGTAGATCTCGGGATGATTCGCCGTGATGGAGTTGGCGATCTGTTGCAGAAGAGTGGTCTTCCCTGCCTTCGGGGGCGAGACGATCAGTCCTCTCTGTCCCATCCCGATGGGGGCGATGAGATCCATGACGCGCATGGAGATCCCCCCATCCTCGTGCTCGAGCTGGATTCGCGTCTCTGGATACCGGGGCTTGAGGTTGTCGAAGGCGATGCGGAGCTTCGACTTGTCCGGTTCGTCCAGATTGACCTGTTCGACCTTCAGGAGCGCGAGATACCGCTCTCCGTCCTTGGGGGGGCGGACCTGACCGAGGATCGTATCCCCGGTCCGGAGGTCGAACCGCTTGATCTGGGAGGGGGAGACGTAGATGTCGTCGGGACCGTAGAGGTAATTCCAGTCCGGCGAGCGGAGGAACCCGTACCCTTCGGGCAGGACCTCCAGTACCCCTTCGCCGCGCAGCACCACATCGGTATCCAGCAGATTCTGCTCGATCCTGAAGATCAGGTCCTGCTTGCGGAGCCCGGAATAGTTCTGGATGTTCAGTTCGTCTGCGAGTTCGTGCAACTCGGAGACGTTCTTTTTCTTGAGTTCGGCGATGTCCACGGAGTGTCTCCAGATGGTCTGGGACCGAGGAATGGGGGTATGGTGGGAGTGAAGCGATCCGGGGTCGACCCGGCCGGGTCTATTGGAGCGCAGCCCGTGGGCTGGGTAGGTCGAGGAAAGTCGGGTTCCGAAGGGGTCGGTAATCTACACCGAGCGGCCCCCGATAATGAGGAATTTCGGCCATAGTAATGGGCGGGGGTGACCGGGTCAAGACCCCGCGACGCGTCGTGTCGGATCCGCCGCGGGAGAGTCCGGAGGAACACCTCGGTCCGTCGGAGGATTCCCCCCGCGAGCCCTGGTGGGAGCCCTGGGTGAGCACGCTGCTCGTCCTGCTCACCATCGGCACGACGCTGACGTCCGGTGCGCTCCTTCAGGGGGTCGATCCCCTGGGGCTGGAGTTCAGGACCCTCTCGGGGATTCCGCTCTGGTGGCCCACGCGGCTTTCATTTCCGGAGCTCCTTTCCGGCGCCACCTTCTCCCTTCCGTTCGTCACAATTCTCCTGGTTCACGAGTGGAGTCACCGGATCGCGGCCCGTCGGTATGGGGTCCGGACGAGCCTCCCGTTTCTGATTCCCTTTCCCGCGCACATTTCGGTCGTAGGCACCCTGGGGGGATTCATCCGTCTCCGGAGTGCGATCCCCAGCCGCAGGGCGCTCCTGGACGTGGGGCTCTCGGGGCCCCTCTCGTCGCTGCTCCTCTCGATCCCGATCCTGGCCGTGGGACTCGTGCTCTCGGTTCCGTCGGACCTGCCGGCACGGGAGGGGCTCCCCTTCGTGATCCTCTTCCAGGACATTCCCATCCGTCTGGGTGAGCCCATGCTGACCCGGGGGCTCCTGGCCCTGCTCCCCGTCGAAATGGCGGGAGCGGCCCTCCACCTTCACCCCCTTGCCTTCGCCGGATGGCTCGGGCTGATCCTCACCTTCCTGAACCTCCTCCCCCTGGGTCAGCTCGACGGGGGCCACATCCTGTACGCGCTCCATCCGGGGCGTCAGCGGTGGTGGTCCCGGGCCACAGTGGGGATCTTTCTCGTTCTGGGGTTCCAGTGGGCCGGGTGGTGGGCCTGGGCGGTGGTGATGCTCCTCCTGGGACGGGGCCGTGCGCTCCCACCCGACGCGGTGGGTGCCGAGCCGACGCCGGACCGCCTGCGTCGGGTCTTGGCGTGGCTCGTCATGGCGAGCCTTCTCCTTCTCCTTCCCCCGATCCCGATCTCCTTCTGAGGTCGGGCCCGTGGCCGCGGGTGCCGTCTCGCTTGACACGGGGTTCCAAGGCGGGGACATTCGCCCGGGAGCGAAGGGACCACTCGAGGGAGCGGCGTACGTGGCCAGGCACAATCGGGAAGGAACTGGAGTAGACCAGCGGGGCTTCGAGTATCGCATCAGCTATCAACCCGATTGGCTGAAACATGTGAAGGTCAGTCGGGCGCTTCCCACGGGGCGGCAGTCCACGATGATCCTCTTCCGGAATCCCCACGAGTCGGCCGAGCGACGTCCAGGGCGGAAGATCCGAACCCGGATCACCTGCGCGGCCCAGCATGTGGATGTGGAGGTGGTGCTGAGGGACAGCCGCCATGGGGTGAGCAGGGTCGCCGTGGCCTGCTCGGTGGCCTGTCCGGACGGATCGGGAGAGGAGGAGCTGGTGTTCACCCTCGAGAATGGGCTGCCCACCCCGGGTTGAATCGAGGGGCGGCCACTCGTTCCCGGCGGTCTCGGAATCGCGTTGTGTTCCTGGTCATCGAGCTGGATTCGAGGCCCTCGCCGACCTCGTCCTCGCGCCGCTGGGTGGCGCCGAGGCGAGAGCCTCGCTTACCTTTGCGAACTCTCTTCTTGCGTTCAGGGATCACCCCCGTTCCAGGACATCCCTTCTTGCCTCCTGATCGGTGGTGGTCCTCGCTCCTCCCGCCGCATCGGCTTCGGGCCACTGAGGTGTGTGCCCGGGGCGAGCCCTCGCCATCATACCGCATATGACCCGCATCCTTTCGCAACCCTTCATCTCCATGGGTCGGGGCGCCACCCTCCTGGCCGCCGGGATCGGCCGCTGGGGGATGCTGACCGCCGAGACGGTACGGGCTCTCCGGCACGTGGATGTCTGGCTCCGACTCCTGGTTCCGCAGATGGCGCGGGTGGGGGTGGATTCGGTTCCCATCGCCCTCTTCATCGCTCTCTTCACGGGAATCGTGCTCTCCCTTCAGGCCTCCTACACCTTCACGGGGGCCATTCCCCTCTACTTCGTAGGGGTGTTGGTCGGAAAGACCATGATGCTGGAGCTGGGTCCGGTTCTGACCGGATTGGCCCTGTCGGGCCGGGTGGGCGCGAACATCGCAGCCGAACTGGGCACCATGCGCGTCACCGAACAGATCGACGCCCTCGAGACGCTGGCGTACCCCCCGGTGGCCTACCTCGTGGTGCCCCGGGTCCTGGCCTCCATCATCATGTTTCCCATCGTCACGGCGCTGGCCATCGCGGTGGGGATCGCCGCTGGATGGATCACGGCGATTCAACTACTGGACATGAGCACGGCGGAATTCGTGAACGGGCTGACGCTGTTCTTTCTGCCCTTCGATGTGACCTACGCCCTGATCAAGGCCACGAGCTTTGGATTCATGGTGGCCACGATCGGGTGCTTCTTCGGTTTCCACACCCGGGGAGGCGCCGAGGGGGTGGGACACTCCACCACCCGTGCCGTCGTAGTGAGCAGTATGGTGATCCTCGTCCTCGACGCCTTCTGGGCAGTGACACTTCTGTGAGGGGCCAGAACCCATGTCCATCGTGATTCGCGATCTTCACAAGGCCTTCGACGGAAAGGTCGTCCTGGATGGATTCGAGGTTGAGGCCAGGGATGGAGAGACTCTGGTCATCCTGGGAGGATCGGGGTCGGGCAAGTCGGTGACGCTCAAGCACGTGGTCGGGCTCCTGACGCCGGACAAGGGCCAGGTGGAGGTCGACGGTGAGGTGGTCTCGGATCTGCGCCGCGAGGAGCTCTTCGTACTTCGGAGGAAGGTGGGGTATGTGTTCCAGTTTGCCGCCCTCTTCGACTCCATGAGCCTCGCCGACAATGTGGCCATGGGGCTGAGGCGGCAGTCGGACATGGACCGGAAGGAGATCGAGGAGCGGGTGGAGGAATGCCTTCGGCTGGTGGATCTGGACGGGTTCGGTCCCCGGGCCCCCTCCGAGCTCTCGGGAGGACAGCGGAAGCGGGCGGGGATCGCCCGGGCCATTGCGACCCGGCCCCAGTATCTTCTCTATGACGAACCGACCACCGGACTCGACCCCGTGACCCGGGCCATGATCGATCAACTGATTCTGAGAATGAGCAGCGAGCTGGGAGTGACGGGGATCGTCATCACCCACGACATCGACAGCGCCTTCCGGGTGGCCGACCGTTTCGCCATGCTCCATGAGGGCCGCTGCCGGTTTCAGGGTACGCCCGAGGAGATCAGGGAGACCGACGACCCCGTGGTCCGGGGATTCATCGAAGGACGTCCAGAGCTGCTGGAGAATGCATCGTGAGTCGATCAAAGGAAGCCCTGGTGGGCGTCGTGATTCTGGCGAGCGTCATCGTCGTTACGTTCGGTACACTCTGGCTCCAGGGGGTCACGCTCGCGGCGACGGAGACCGAGATCACCGCGGTCTTCGCCAACGTGGGGGTCATTCGTCCGGGAAACCCGGTCAAGTACAGGGGAGTCCGGGTGGGCCGCGTCCGGGAGATCACGGTGGATCCGGGAGGGGAACTGGTCCGGGTCGTGGCCCGGATCCAGGAGGATACTCCCATGCCCGCGGATGCCGTGGCCATCCTGGCGCCCGAGTCGCTGTTCGGCGACTGGCAACTCGAGATCACACCTCGGGACCGGTTCCCCGAGTACCGTTATGCGCAGCCCGATGACCCCGACCACCTTCCGGGATACGCCATCCCGGACATTTCCCAGCTTACAGCCACCGCCGACCGGATCTCCGCCGACATCGAGATCCTCACGGAGCGGGTGGGGATCGCGTTCTCCGAGGAGACGGCCCGGAACGTCGCCTCGCTCATCGACAATGTGGAAGAGGTGACCCAGCGCCTGTCGGAGCTGGTCTCGCAGCAGGCCGGTGCCTTCACCGACGTGACCGGCGAGATCCAGGAGGCGACCCAGCGGATCGGAGAGGCGGCGGCCAGTGCTCGGATGAGTTTCGATCAGGTAGGCGAGACGCTGTCCCGGGAGGAGCTGGCCCGGATCCTCGAGGATCTGGCCGTCGTGGCCGAGAACACTCGGGAATTCTCCGGGGACCTGGACGAGACCGGGTCGGAACTCCGGGGAATGGCTGCAAGGGCCGACTCCACCTTCGCCAGGGTAAACGTTCTTCTGGCCCAGGTCGAGGCGGGGGACGGAACCCTGGGACGGCTTCTCCAGGATCCGGCCATCGCCATGGAGGTGGAAGGGACGTTGCAGGAACTTCAGCTCCTTCTGGAAGACATTCGGGAGAATCCTCGGCGCTACCTTCGCCTCTCCATCTTCTGAGTACCGAAACCCCTCCCATGGCACCCGATTCGCAGCCTCCTCCCCGTCCCGTCCGAGCCGGCGGCACGCCTGAAGACGCCCGAGGGCTTCGGGTGGAACGTAGCGCTGGAGGGGTGGTGGTGCGGGCCCTGGACGGCGAACTGCAGATTCTGCTCATCCGCGATCCCTATCGAAAGTGGGGCCTGCCGAAGGGGCACCTGGAAGGGGTCGAGGACGAGGCCGAGGCCGCGCTTCGGGAGGTGCACGAGGAGACCGGCCTCGAGCACCTCATCCTGGGACCGGATCTGGGCCAGATCGATTGGACCTTTCGCATGCGAGGACGGCGGATCCACAAGTTCTGCAGATTCTTCCTGATGTCCTCTCCCCATGGTGCCACCGCTCCCCAGGTGGCCGAGGGAATCACCGAATGCCGATGGCTCTCTCCCCCTGACGCCGTGACACGGGTGGGATACGAGAACGCTCGTGGGATCCTCCGCAGGGCCCTGGAGCGGCTGGTTCTTCCCGAGGGCCCGGAGGAGCTTCCCTGGCGGGTCCCGGAGCGGGATCCCTCGGATTCACCGGATCCGCGCTACTCGGCACGGAGGACGGACCCCCGAGCGGGTGAGGCGAAGGGGTGAGCCGGGAGGATGCGTACCTCCGCTGGAGTGCGGTGGGCGCCGGAATCGTGGTCCTCACCTTCCTCCTCCTGGGCCTCAGGGAGGTTCTGAACCCGGTCCTCCTCTTCGCGGGGCTGGTGGGGGTTCTCTACCCCCTGCGCCGCTCCGCTCTCTTTGCCGCGGTTGTGAGCTCCGCTGGAGGCCTGGTGCTCTTCTGGCTCTTCCGGGAACTCGGGTTTCTCCTGGCGCCCTTCGCCCTGGCGCTGGTGTTGGCCTACATCCTGAACCCTGCAGTGGGGTGGCTCGCCGGCCGTCGCCCCCTGGTCCGACTGTCCGGCTCGGACGGTCAGGGACGATTGGCCCGCACGGCGGCAGTGCTCCTCTTGGCGATCCCGGTCGTGGGAGGATCCACCGCGTTGCTCATCTGGGGGATTCCCTATCTGGCTCTGGAACTCACGGGAGTGGTGCGAAGGGCTCCCGAAGCACTGGAGCGGATCGCCGACTTCATGGTGGGGCTGGAGGAGCGGCTGGCCCGGATTCAACTGCCGGGTCTGGACGGAACCGAGTGGTTGGCAAGGCTCGGAGACCTCGAGGCCGACGACGTGGTCGTCTTTCTCGAGGAGCGCAAGGAGGTGATCCAGGAGTGGGCCTGGGAAGGCCTGCTGGGAGTGGGAAGGGGGCTCGGGGCGGTGGCCTCGGTCCTCGGGTACCTGGTGCTGGCTCCGGTGCTCACCTTCTACCTGCTCCGAGACTACGACCGGCTGGTCACCGGCGTCGATGGGCTCATTCCTGCGGGCCGGGCCGGCATTCGAAGGGCCCTGAGCGAATACGACCGGCTCCTCTCGGCCTACCTGCGGGGGCAGGTCCTGGTTTCGGTCACGGTGGGGACCATGACGGCGGTGGGGCTCCTCATCGTGCAGTTCCCCTACGCCCTCTTCCTGGGCGCCGTGGTAGCCGTCTTCAACGTGGTGCCCTACCTGGGGTTGGTGCTCAGCTTGATTCCCGCCGTGGCCATCGCCCTGGCCAGCGGGGATCCGGGGATCGCCCTCCTCAAGGTCGGGGTGGTCTACACCGTGGCCCAGTCGCTGGAGAGCGGGGTGGTGAGCCCGCGGATCGTCGGCGACTCGACGGGTCTTCACCCGGTGTGGATCCTGCTGGCCATTGCCGTGGGCGGATTCTTCTTCGGGTTTCTGGGGCTCCTCATCGCCGTCCCGGCCGCCGTGGGGATCAAGCTCCTTCTGGGCACGGCGTTGACCCGATATCGGGACTCGGAGTTCTTCCGGGCGGACGGGGGGGAGGCGGACCCCGCGAGGATCGGGAGCGGAGAGGAGGGGTAGCCGAAATCGACCGCTCCGGCGACCGTTCCCGGGGGCGGTAGTCCGGCACTTCTTCGAGGGCCTTCCAGTTTGTATTGTTGCAGGATCCTCGGCGGGTCTTCGACCCCACCGGACGGCACCTTCGGCCCGAAACCTCAGATTCCATGACGACGGACATTCGAGATATCACCATCATCGGAGGCGGTCCCACCGGCCTCTTCGCTGCCTTCTACGCGGGGATGCGCGGGGCGTCGGTGCGCATCGTGGATTCCCTTCCCGAGCTCGGGGGCCAGCTCATGGCCCTCTACCCCGAGAAGTACATCTATGATGTGGGGGGTTTCCCCAAGGTCCTGGCCAAGGACCTGGCCCTGGACCTCATCGCCCAGGCGCTTCAATTCGAACCCGAGGTGATTCTGGACGAGGAGGTCCGGCAGATCCACACCGAAGAGGACGGGACCTTCGCTCTGGAGTGTCGGGGAAGCGTGCAGCGGACACGGTCGGTGATCATCGCGGGAGGCAAGGGCGCCTTCGAGCCCCGGAAGCTCGACGTGCCCGGCTACGACGACCTCCTGGGTCGGGGGGTGCATTATGCGGTCAGGGACCCCGAGTCCTTCCGAGGCAAGCGGGTCGTGGTCGTGGGCGGTGGGGATTCGGCCCTGGACTGGACCCTGATCCTGAAGGACAAGGCGGAACGCCTGGTCCTGGTCCATCGCAGGGATCGATTCCGGGCCCACGAGAAGTCGGTCGAGAAGCTCTACGAGGCCGAGGGCGCGGACGAGGTGGAACTCCGCCTCTTCCACGAGGTGGCCGAGATCTCCGGCAACGGCGTGGTGGAGTCCGTCACCCTCTTCAACAACCAGACCGAGGATCAGACGATCATGGAGGCCGACGTCGTCCTCACCTTCCTGGGGTTCAAGCCCGATCTGGGCCCCATCAGCGACTGGGGTCTCGAAATCGAGAAGAATCGCATTCTCGTCTCGTCGCTCATGGCCACGAACCGGCTGGGGGTCTACGGAGCCGGGGACATCGTGGATTACGAGGGGAAGCTGGACCTCATCGCCAGTGGATTCGCCGAGGCCGCCATCGCGGTGAACAACGCGGTGCACTACGTGAACCCCGACGCCCGGGTGAACCCCGGCCACTCCACGAACATGAAGGTGTTCAAGGACAAGTGATCCCTTGAGCTCGCCCCTGATCGGGGTGGCCAGGGGGCCCGCGTTTCATCACCGACCACATCAAGACATCCGGGCCCGTCCCCCGACGTGGGGCCGACGGGCCGTGACGAAGGGAGAGCACGCATGGCCGAAGAGAAGATCGAGAACGTCGTGATCATCGGATCCGGGCCGGCGGGGTGGACCGCGGCCGTCTACGCGGCCAGAGCTCAGCTCGACCCTGTGGTCTTCGAAGGGGCTCCATCCCGGGAGATGATCCCCGGCGGACAGCTCATGTTCACCACCGAGGTGGAGAACTATCCCGGGTTCCCCGAGGGAGTGGACGGCCAGGCGCTCATGATGTCCATGCGAGCCCAGGCCGAGCGCTTCGACACCCGGATCGTCACCGAGGACATCGTGGAGGTGGACCCCTCGAGTCGTCCATTTCTCCTCCGCTCTTCGGAGGGCCGGGAGATCCGGGCCCGAACGGTGATCGTGGCCACAGGGGCCCGTGCCAACTGGCTGGGGCTGGAGAATGAGGAGCGGTTGGCCCAGACCGGCGGAGGCGTATCGGCTTGCGCGGTCTGCGACGGAGCCTTGCCGGCCTTCCGGGACCAGGTCCTGGCCGTGGTGGGCGGGGGAGACAGCGCCATGGAAGAGGCCACCTACCTCACGAAGTTCGCTCGCGAGGTCGTGATCGTTCACCGCCGGGACGCCTTCCGCGCCTCCCCCATCATGGCGACGCGGGCTCTGGAGCATCCCAAGATCCGGGTGGAGTGGAATACGGTGGTCACCGAGGTCCTGGGCGAGGACTTCGTGACGGGAATCCGGCTGCAGGACACCGAATCAGGAGAGGAGAGGGAGCTGGAGGTGGGAGGGCTGTTCCTCGCCATCGGCCATACTCCCAACACCGCCTTCCTCAAGGGTGTGGTGGAGCTCGATGAGAGCGGATACGTCCTGACGCCCACCCCCTGGCGCACCGCCACCTCCGTGGATGGGATCTTCGCCGCCGGAGACGTCATGGACGACTACTATCGCCAGGCTGTGACGGCAGCGGGGACCGGGTGCATGGCCGCTCTGGACGCGGAGCGGTATCTGGCCCACGGGGCCGACGCGGAGGTTGGGGTCGAGGTCCCGGCCGAGCCTGCTCCGGCCGGGCCCTGAGCGCTCGGCCGTCCGGCGGTCGCTGGTCCGCCCTGGCCACGGATCAATCCCACGACGATCCGGACTCCTTCGGATACGAGAGCTCCACCTCATCCCCCCGGATTCGGCCCGGGTCCAG
The DNA here is from genome assembly GCA_007121555.1 of Gemmatimonadota bacterium. Classification (GTDB taxonomy): domain Bacteria; phylum Gemmatimonadota; class Gemmatimonadetes; order Longimicrobiales; family Gaopeijiaceae; genus PWLA01. The sequence continues at coordinate 66,009 of SKKH01000012.1, forward strand.
CGTGAGGATGGGGAAGGCGATCCGGTCGGTCCAGGTCGAGGACCCGGCGGCATCGGGCGCCGGGACCTTCCCCCTGATCCGTCGGGCCTCCCGTCTGAGGGCGGCCAGATCCACACCGAGGTAGGCCTCCGGCAGGGGATCCAGCCGTTTCAGGGCCTTCTCCAGTTGGGCCCGGACCCCGTGGGGATTCTTCCGCTGCAGGTGGACGAAGGCGCTGGCGTAGAGGATCAGCCCATGGTAGAAGGGGCTCCGGTGTTCCCGCCACGGTCCCTCCAGCACCTCGTGGCATTCCCAGAACTCCTCCTCGTTGAAGAGACGCACGAATTCCCTGAGCGCCGACGGAAGGGGTGGGGTCATCCTCCCAGGAGGCGGCCTCCGTCGACCACCACGACCTCTCCGGTGATGAAGGGGGATCGATCCAGGAAGAGGACAGTCCGGACGACGTCCTCCGGAGATCCCAGGGTGCCCAGCGCCGCGGCCTTCCGGGACCGGACCCGCTGCTCCTCGTCGTAGTCGTCGGGCAGGAGCACCGCGCCGGGCGCGATGGCGTTGACCCGGACCCTGGGCGCCATGGCTCGGGCCATGACCCGGGTGAGTTGGAGGAGGCCCGCTTTCGAGACGGCGTGGTGAGGATGATCCACCCAGGGCTGGAACGCCGAGAGGTCCACCAGGTTGATGATGGAGCCTTCCGAGGCCGTCAGGAGCTCTGCGGTGGCCCTCACCATGAGGAACGGGCCCTTCAGGTTCACCTCCATGACCCGGTCCCACTCCTCCTCCTCCACCTCCAGGAGGGGGCGACGGGGAAAGATGGAGGCGTTGTTCACCAGGAGGTCCAGGCGCCCGAAGGTGGAGCCCACCTCCCGGGCGATGGCCTCCACCTCCTCCTTCCGGGATACGTCGCCTCCGACCACGAGACACCGCTGGCCCATGTCGCGGATCTGCTGGGCCACGCTTCTCGCCTCTCCGTCCGAGCTGTGATAGTTCACCGCCACGTCGTATCCCGCCTCGGCCAGTCCGAGCGAGATGGCCCGGCCTACACGAACCGCGCCGCCGGTGACGAGGGCGACCTTGCTCAATGGAATCTCCTGCTGTGGTGAACCGGATCAGTGATGGGCGAAACGACGAGGCGACATGCCGGTACTCCTACAAGGCTGTTGAAGGGCTGGAGTGCCGGACCGATCACGACGGGCTCCGACTCTGGGGCGGCCCTCTACACCCACTGCGGATGGGGGTGCGCCGCCAGGGTCTCTTTCGGGGTCCGGCACCGTCCCCGCCGCACGGTAACCCAGCGAATCCAACGAGGGAAGGGAGAGGCATATGGCGGAGTTCACAGGAAAGGTCGCGGTCATCACGGGGAGCACCCGGGGGATCGGAAGGGCGGTGGCGGAAGCTATCGTGAAGGGAGGCGGGAAGGCCGTGGTGTCGAGTCGACGGGCTGAAGCCGTGGAGGAGACGGTCCAGGCCCTGGCCGGGGCGGGACCCGGAGAGGTGATGGGACAGGTCTGCGACGTCCGGGATCCGGAGGCCTGCGAGGCCCTGGTGTCGGCGGCGGTCGACCGATTCGGCGGAGTTGACATCCTGGTGAACAACGCAGGACTCGGGCGCTTCGCCACGATCCAGGAGATGGGCCGCGAGAGCTGGGACGTGCAGATCCGGACGAACCTGGATGGGGTCTTCCACTGCTCCAAGGCTGCAGTGCCCCACCTCCAGGAACGAGGTGGCGGCTGGATCTTCAACATCGGCTCTCTGGCCGGCCGAAACGCCTTCTCCGGCGGGGTGGCCTACAACGCCTCCAAGTGGGGGCTGCTGGGCATGACCGAGGCCATGATGCTGGACCTTCGTCATGAGGGGATCCGGGTGTCGTGCATCATGCCCGGGAGCGTGAACACCCACTTCTTCGAGGATGGCCCCGATCCGGATGACGACTGGAAGCTCCAGGCCCAGGACATCGCCCGGGTCATCACCGACCTGCTGGCCTTTCCCGATCGGGCGCTGCCCAGCAAGGTGGAGATCAGGCCCAGCCAGCCGCCCAAGAAATAGGTGCGGCTGGAACCGCCCGGGCCGGATGTTACCTTCTTCCGAGTCCAACGAATCGTACCCCCCCTCGGGGCCGTCGTCCTCGAACCCGGTCTTCCATCCGGGGGCTGAGGCGGCCCTGAAGGCAGTGAACGGAGAGCGTAATGGCTGACGAATTTCGGATCGAGACGGATTCCCTGGGCGAGGTGCGGGTTCCCTCCGGCGCCCTCTATGGGGCCCAGACCCAGCGGGCGGTCGAGAACTTTCCCATCAGCGGGCAGCGGTTCGGTCGCGCCATGATCCACGCCCTGGGGCTGGTGAAGGGGGCGGGGGCCCGCGCGAACCAGGCGCTGGGCAACCTGGAGGAACCTCTGGCCCGGGCCATTGCCGAGGCCGCCGATGAAGTGGCGGAGGGGCGTTGGGACGACGAGTTCCCCGTGGACATCTACCAGACCGGTTCGGGGACCTCTTCGAACATGAACGCGAACGAGGTGTTGGCCACCCTGGCCAACCGGGCCCTGGAGGGAACGGGCCACCGGGTCCACCCCAACGACCACGTGAATTTCGGCCAGTCATCCAACGACGTGATCCCCACGGCCATTCATGTGGCCTGCCGGGTGGCGCTGGAACGGGATCTGGCGCCTGCCCTGGAGCTCCTTGCCGAAGCGCTGGAGGCCAAGGCCCACGAGTTCGATCATGTGGTGAAGTCGGGACGAACCCACCTGATGGACGCGACGCCCGTCCGCCTGGGCCAGGAATTCAGCGGATACGCCACCCAGGTGCGCAAGGGAGTCGAGCGGATCCGGAGAGGGGCCGATGAGCTGGCCGAGCTTCCCCTCGGAGGTACCGCCACCGGAACGGGCATCAACACCCATCCCGACTTCGCCGCCGTAGCCATCCAGCGGATCAGCGAGGCGACGGAGCTCGAGTTCCGTGAGGCCGACGACCACTTCGAGGCCCAGGGCGCCCGGGATGCCCTCGTCAGCGCCCACGGAGCCCTGAACACTGTGGCCGCCTCGCTTCTCAAGATCGCCGACGACATCCGGTGGCTCGCTTCGGGGCCGACCTCCGGACTCTCGGAGATCTCGCTCCCCCCGGTGCAGCCAGGGAGTTCGATCATGCCCGGGAAGGTGAACCCGGTCCTGGCCGAAGCCCTCATGATGGTGTCGGCCCGGGTCGCGGGGAACCAGACCACCATCACGGTGGCCGGGGGCCGTGGGAATCTGGAGCTCAACGTCATGATGCCCGTCATGGCCCACGCCTTTCTGGAGTCGGTGGCCCTTCTCGCCAACGGCGCCCGGGCCTTCACAGGAAAGTGCGTCATCGGCATCGAGGCCAACGAGGAGCGGACTCGGGAACTCCTCCTCAAGAACCCATCCATCGCCACCGCGCTCAACCTCCACATCGGCTATGACAAGGCGTCGGAGGTGGCGAAGCAGGCGGCCCGCCAGGGACGTTCGGTTCGGGACGTGGTCCTGGAACTCGGCCTTCTGGACGAGGAGCAGGTCGATGAGGCGCTCAACGTCCGCGACATGACGGAGCCCGGATTCCCCGGCGACAGGGAGGGACGGCAGTGACCGACTCGCGAGGGGATTCCGGGGCGGAGGAGATGGAGGTCGTGGAGGACGAACTGGGAGCCCACGTCTCGGTGGCGGGCGGTGTGGAGCACGCGCCGGGCCGAGCCCGGGACATCCACTCGATCAATCTCCAGCTCTTCACCAAGCAGCCCAACCGCTGGGCCGAGCCCGAGTTCACCGAGGAGCGGGTCGGCGATTTCAGCCGGGCGCGGACCGCGGGACGGATTCGTACCGCCGGTTCCCACGACTCCTATCTCATCAATCTGGCGAGCCCTCGCCCCGATCTCTGGGAGCGATCGCTGGCCTCCTTCACGGCGGAGCTGTCCCGCTGCGCGGCTCTGGGACTGGACTTCCTGGTGACCCATCCGGGAAACGCCACCGACGGTGACACCGAGAGCGGCATCGCTCGGAACGCGGAAGGGGTGACCCGGGCCCTGGAGGCCGTGGAGGGGTCGACCCGGGTGCTCCTCGAGATCACGGCAGGGTCGGGCACCTCCGTGGGAGGATCCATGGAAGGTCTGGCGGACATCCTCGAGGGGATCCCTGAACCGGCCCGAAGCCGGGTGGGAGTCTGCTTCGACACCTGTCATGCCTATTCGGCCGGGTACGATCTGGTGGGAGACTACGAGGGGGTCTGGGATGAATTCGAAGACCGCCTGGGGTTCGAACGGCTGGGGCTCTTTCACCTGAACGACAGCCAGCATCCCTTCGGTTCCCGAAAGGACCGCCATGAACACATCGGCGAGGGATCCCTGGGCGAGGAGCCCTTCCGTCGGATCATGACCGACCCTCGCTTCTCCGCCATCCCCAAGGTGCTGGAAACACCGAAGGGCGATGACATGGTCACCCTGGACAGACGGAACCTGGCCCGGCTCCGGAGCTATCGGGGGTGACCCCCCCGCTCCGTCCCCGGTTTGGACCCCTCTCCGGCACCTCCTCCTTTACGCCCCGGGGGGGGTGACCCTATATTGATCATCCGACGTGTTGAAGGGCATCATATTGAGCCAACACAAAAGAAGCCGGGACTGACTCCGGTGGCTGCCGACCCGCCCTGAGAGGGGACTTCGAAAGTCGCTGGGAGGTCACCATCAATTCAACCCGGGCTTCAATACACCCCCTTCGGTGCGTCCTGGGGCCGGTATTCTCCTCTGGAGGGTGCCGGCCTCTTTTCGTTGTAGTGGGTGCGTCGGGCACCGGAGGGTGGGGTCCACAAGGAGTGCGGCTCGTGCATTCCGACCCTTTCGGATCCAGGCGCGCGGACAGGACCCGGGTCCCGGCGGACCGATCGAGACGGCGGGGGGGTAGTCGTCAGCCGTTCGAGATTTCCGCCCTCACCAGAGGCCCCTCCTGCCCGAGGGGTTGAACCGGAAGGATATGATGCCCCGAGTCAGCGTGACACGCAGGGTTCACTTCTCGGCGGCCCATCGGCTGTACCGGCCCGACTGGAGCGACGAGCGAAACCAGGAGGTCTTCGGCGCCTGCTCCAATCCGCACTGGCACGGCCACAACTACGAACTCGACGTGACCGTCGAGGGTGAGGTCGACCCGGAGACGGGCTACGTGATGGATCTGAAGGAGCTGAAGGTCGCAGTGGAGGATCGGGTGGTGTCCGACCTGGATCATCGGAACCTGAACCGGGAAGTGGAGTGGCTCGAAGGGGTGAACCCCACGACGGAGAACCTGGTTGTGGCGATCTGGGGACGGATCGCGGGTCATCTGCCCGAACGGGCCCGGCTCGTCCGCCTCACGCTCTGGGAGACCCCCCGGAACTACGTGGAATACGAGGGGCGTTGACGGCGCCCTCAGACATCGAATCGAGACGATCACCATGAGCGATATGAAGACGGTTTCCTCCCTGACCCCCAGGGCCGACGGAGCATTCCCCATCTCTCACGAGGAGGAGGCGACCCGTGCCCTCGCCGACGCCCCCTTCGAGGACCTGGTGGCCGAGATGCTCAGGCGACTCGGAGAGGATCCGGATCGCGAGGGGCTTCTCAAGACGCCTGAGCGGGTGGAGAAGTCCCTCCGCTTTCTGACCCATGGATACCAGCTCGATCCCGAAGCGACGATTGGCGAGGCGCTCTTCGAAGAGCGCCATCACAACATGATCATCGTAAAGGACATCGAGATGTACTCCCTGTGCGAGCACCACATGCTTCCCTTTTTCGGAAAGGTGCACCTGGCCTACATCCCCGACGGCCACATTCTGGGGCTCTCCAAGGTGGCTCGCCTGGTGGAGGTATTCGCCCGCCGCCTGCAGGTCCAGGAGCGCCTCACCGAAGACATCGCCCAGTCCTTCTGGGATGTGGTGAGCCCTCAGGGAGTCGGGGTCGTCATCGAGGCCCACCATCTGTGCATGATGATGCGGGGAGTGCAGAAGCAGAACTCCTACACCATCAGCTCGGCGGTCCGGGGCGCGTTCATGGAGGACTCCCGGACCCGGGACGAATTCCTCCGCCTCTGCACGTCGCAACACCGGCCCCTGTGATGAGTGAATCCCCGGAGAACGCGCGCGACCTGAAGGAACAGGTGATCGCCATCACCGGCGCGAGTCGAGGCATCGGGAGAGCTGTGGCCCTCCGCCTGGCGACCGCCGGAGCTCGGGTCGCCCTGCTGGCTCGTAGCCAGGATGCCCTGGAGCAGCTGGCGCGAAAGACGGGTGGCAGGGCTGTACCCTGCGACGTCACGGATCCTACGTCGCTGGAGCGGGCCCGCACGGCCGTCGCGGAGTGGGCGGGACGGGAACCCGACGCCGTGGTCGCCGCAGCCGGGGTCTTTTCCCTCGCTCCCATCGACGAGCTGTCCGACGAGGTGCTCATTTCCAACCTGGATGTGAACCTGAAGGGAGGCATTCTCACCGTGCGGAGCTTCCTTTCGGGGTTGAAGCGGCGCGGGCGGGGCACCATCGTCCAGGTGGGGTCGGTGGCTGGTCGGCGCGCCTTCCCGGGAAACGGGGCCTATTCGGCTTCGAAGTTCGGACTCCGGGGGTTCCACGAGGTTCTCCTGGAGGAGCTGCGGGGCACGGGGGTTCGCGCGACCCTGCTGGAGCCGGCGGCCACCGACACCTCGATCTGGGACCCGATGAACCCGGATCTGGACCCGGGGCTTCCAGATCGAGCGATGATGCTTCAGCCCGATGAGGTGGCCGACGCGGTCCACTTCGCCCTGACCCGTCCGGCGGGGGTCCAGATCCCCTTCCTTCCCCTGGAACGAATCTGAGACAGGTTCCCATGGATCAGAAGATGATGTACACCGTCAGTGTTCAGGCCCACTACGACTCGGCCCACTTCCTCCGGAACTACAAGGGCAAGTGCGAGCGCCTCCATGGTCACCGATACGTGGTGGAGGTGGCGCTCCAGACCGACCGCCTCAACGAGGCCGGAATCGCCTTTGATTTCGTGGACCTCAAGCGCCATCTCCGGGAGCTGGCCGATGGTCTGGATCATCAGAACCTGAATGATCTGCCCGCCTTCGAGGACGTGGAGACCAGCGCCGAGAATCAGGCCCGATACTTCTTCAACGAGCTCTCCGGTCGACTCCCCGAGGAACTGTCCGCCGGGCTCCTGTACGCACGGGTCTGGGAGACGCCCACCCAGTGGGCCCAGTACGGGCCCGCCTCGGCGCCGACGCCGGCGTTCCGCGCTCCCCAGATGGGATGATCCGGACGCCGCTCCCGGCATCTCTTCATGCACCTACTCGTCACCGATCGCCTCGCCTGCCCCAGGTGTGGGCCCGAATTCGGCCTCGTGCTCCTGGCGGAGGAGTTGCGGGATCGGCGGGTACTGGAAGGGGCCCTCGGATGCGCCAACTGCCGGGAACGGTATCCGGTCCGCCAGGGCTTCGGTGATCTGCGCCCTCCACCCCGATCCGATCCGGGAGGGGAAGGGGGCACGCCGGAGGGGACGGCGGAGGAGGCGTTCCGCCTGGCCGCCCTGATCGGGGTCAGCGAGGGGCCGGGTCTGATCCTCCTGCGAGACGGGTGGGTGGCCCAGGCCTCCCGCCTGGCCGCCATGATCGAGGAGATCGAGATCGTGGCCCTGGACCCGGGGCTCCGGAAGGGCCCTGAGGAGCCCGGCGTGACCCGCATCGTCGCGGCGGATCGCCTGCCCTTCTTCTCGGGTAGTCTGAGAGGGCTGGCGCTGCGGGACCACGAGCCTGCCCGGGAGCTGGAAGAGGAGATCCGGGTCCTGGGTCCCGGCTCCAGGATCGTGATCCGGTCCCCGGCCCCCCATCGGTTGGAACGGCTTGAAGAGAGAGGCCTGGAGATTCTCCTCCAGACCGAGAGCCTTCTTGTGGCGGCGCGAGGCTGAACGGGCCCTCGGAATCCGAGCCTCACCGATTGCGCCGGTGTGGCTCCGGCGACTACCTTCGCTCGAACCCTGCACGTACCTTCGACCCCCACGCTATGACCTTCTGGAAAAAGCTCTTCGGAGAAGACGAGGGTGTCGAGAAGGTGGATTATTATCAGGAGGGGATCACCCTTCTGAGGGACGGGCGATTCCATGAAGCGCTCACCTCGCTCCGCCTTGCTCTGAAGGAGTCTCCCGGAGACCCGGTGGTGCTTCAGCAGATCGCCATCGCGTATACCCGGATCGGCATGACCGAAGAGGCCTCCAAGACCTACCGCCACGTGCTCCAGAAGGACCCGGCGGCGGCGGGAGCCCACTACGGGTTGGCCTACCTGCTCCTCAGGAAAGGGGAGGAGCGGGACGCCATCCAGCACCTGGAAGCCTTTCTGGCGAACCCGCCCCGGGGAGCCGACGCGAAAGAACATGTGAACCACGCCCGCTCGACCCTGGCAGAGCTCAGGGGCGAGGGTCAGACCTTCCTGGGAGAGAATGACTAATCCAACACGTAGTGCCACGGTGCGCTGGAGTGGCGACGGACTGGTTTTCGAGGGAGTGGGAGCTCGCTCTGAGCCCATCATCCTGGACGGGGATGCAAAGAAGGGTCCCTCACCCATGGAGGCCCTGCTCCTGAGTGTGGGAGGATGCATGGGCGTCGACATCCAGGCCATTCTGGAGAAGGGCCGGGTGCCGCTGGAGGCGCTGGAGGTGGAGCTCGAGGGACAGAGGGCCTCCAGTCCCCCTCAGCGCTTCCTCACCCTCCGGATGGACATCCGGGTCAAGGGGCCGGACGAGGAGCAGCGAGCCAAAGTGGAGCGGGCGGTGCAGTTGTCCAGGGACAAGTACTGCAGTGTCTTCCATTCGCTCCAGCCCGATCTGAAGGTCACCGTCGCAGTTCACCTGGAGTGAGCCCGAAGACCTGCGCCCCTCCGCCGCACCTGCAGCCAGCGAGCCCGATCGTTCGGGCCGGAACCATGCCTCTCAGTCATCCAAGGACGGTTTGAATGGGATCCGCCACCTACGCGTCCAACTCGACAGAACTCCCTGAAGGCACACTGGTCGACCTGTTCTTCGAGGTCGTGGACCGGTCGGGTGACCGACCGGCCCTTCAGTGGTACGGCGATGGATCCTGGCCCTCCATGACCTACGACCAGGTCCTGGGGCAGGTCCGTGAGGTCGCGGCGGCCCTCGGGTCCCTGGGCCTGGAGCGCGGAGATCGGGCGGCCCTTCTGGCCGAGAACCGACCGGAATGGGCCATCGCCGACTATGGGTGTCTTACCTCGGGGGTGGTGGATGTGCCGGTCTACGCCACCCTCACCCCTGGGCAGGTGGCCTATATCCTGAAAAACGCAGGCGCTCGCCTGGTCTTCGTCTCCACAGCCGAACAGCTCGCCAAGGTTCAGGAGATCCGGGGCGACTGCGAGGCCCTGGAGTGGGTCGTGGTCTTCGATCCCCCCGGAGGGGAGTTGCCCGAAGGAGTCTTCTCCTGGGAGGACTTCCGTGCACGGGGAAGGGGACCCGTGGCGGAGACCTCGGCGGAGGCGTTCCGGGCCGAGGCCCTGTCGGCCCAACCCGACGACGTTGCAACGATCCTCTACACCTCGGGCACGACAGGCGACCCCAAGGGGGTCATGCTCACCCACAACAACCTCCACTCGAACGTTCGGGCAGCCTCCGCCTGCCTGCCCATTGACGAGCGCGATTCCACCCTGTCCTTTCTTCCCCTGTCCCACGTCTTCCAGCGGATGGTGGACTACCTCCTCTTCAATCGCGGGTGCCCCATCACCTACGCACGGTCCATCGAGTCGGTCCCCGAGGACCTGAAGGCCGTCCGGCCCACCGTGGTGGTTTCGGTGCCCCGTCTGTACGAGAAGGTCTACGCCAAGGTCATGGAGGCCGACGGGGTGAAGGGGACCCTGGTGTCCTGGGCCACGGGCGTCGGGCGTCGGTGGGCCGAGGCGAAGCTGGCGGGGCGCACCCCCGGGCCCATCACCCGGCTCCAGTACGGGTTGGCCCATCGGTTGGTCTTCCAGAAGATCTACGCCGGAGTAGGAGGGCGGCTGCGGTACTTCGTGAGTGGAGGAGCGCCCCTCTCAGCCGAGATCAACAAGTTCTTCTTCTCGGCCGGGGTGACGATCCTGGAGGGGTATGGGCTCACCGAGACGAGCCCGGTGACGAACGTGAACACCCCCATCGACTTCCCCGAGAACTTCCGGATCGGCACCGTGGGCAAGCCCGTGGCGAGCACCGAGGTCAAGATCGCCGAGGACGGTGAGATCCTGGTCCGGGGCCCCCAGGTCATGAAGGGATACTACAACCGGCCCGAGGAAACGCGGGAGGTCATCGACGACGACGGGTGGTTCCACACCGGCGATGTGGGCGAACTCGACGCCGACGGGTTCCTCCGGATCACCGACCGCAAGAAGGATCTCATCGTGACGGCGGGCGGAAAGAACGTGGCGCCTCAGCCCATCGAGAACCGTCTCAAGAAGAATCGGTTCGTGGACCAGCCGGTGCTGGTGGGAGACCGGGAGCGGTTCATCACGCTCATGCTCGTACCCGATTTCGCCACCCTCGACAGCTGGGCCCGTGAGAAGGGGCTCCCGACGGAGGATCCCAGGGCCCTTCTCTCCACCGAGGAGGCGCAGAACCTCCTGCTGGAGCAGATCAAGGAGGAGCTGTCCGATCTCTCCAGCTTCGAAATGCCGAAGAAGCTGGTGCTCCTTCCCGAGCCCTTCACCATCGAAGATGGATCGCTCACGCCGACCCAGAAGGTGAAGCGGCGAGTGGTGCAGGAGCGCCACGCCGAGCTCTTGAAGTCGGTCTACGACGAGGCGAACGTGAGCCAGACCGTGTTCACCGCCTGGTGAATCCTCCCCCCTCCACGGGGAAGGGGATCCACCACACCTCCGGAGGGACCATGAAGTCCGAGAAGACACCCAGCGCCGTTCGTGTCGTTCTGGTCACGACGCCGGACCAGGAATCGGCCTCGACCCTGACGCACACGCTCTTGGAGGAAGGCCGAGTGGCGTGCGGCAACATCCTTCCGGGCCTGACCTCCGTGTACCGCTGGCAGGGTGAGATCCAGCAGGACTCCGAGTGCCTTCTCGTCCTCAAGACCCATGTGGAGATGGTGGACGAGCTGGCTCGCCGGATCGCCGAACTTCATCCCTACGATGTGCCCGAGGTCCTGGCCCTCCCGGTATTGGGAGGCTTCTCTCCCTATCTGGAGTGGGTTGCGGCCGAGACCGTCGAGCGCCGAGAGACCGACATAGAATGACCGAACGACCAGATTCCAGGACGCCCTCCCCATCGGAGGATGAGACGTTGGAAGAGGTCCCGGAGGAGACGCCGGACGAGATCGAGCTCCTCTTCCAGGAGGCGAGGGACCTGGAGCGAGACGGCCGCGTCCAGGATGCGGGACGCCTCTACCGGGAGATCATCGCTCGGGAACCACAGCACCTGAAGGCGCGGAACAACCTGGGGGTCCTTCAGGACCGATCCGGTTCGCATGCCGCCGCCCTCGAACACTTCCGGGCGGCTCTGGAGGTCGAACCGGAGAACCCCGAGATACTGGCGAATCTGGGTGCCGCCCTGGCCTCGATGGCCCGCTTCGAAGAAGCCGAGAAGGTGCTTCGCAAGGCGATGCGCCTCGACCCGGGACGAGCCGACGTCCGGGCCAACCTGGGGATTCTCTTCTTCAGGCGTGGGCTCTACCAGCAGGCCGAAGCCGAATTGAAGTGGGCGTGCGAGCGGGATCCCGATCATGGTCCGGCCCACTTCTATCGGGGCGAGGCGCTGAATCGGCTCGGACGCATCGATGAGGCCCTGGACGCGCTGGAGGAGGCAGCTCGACTCCAACCCCGGAACGGCAAGATCTACTACGTGATGGGGATCCTCTACGATCAGAAGCACCTTCCCGTGGAGGCTGGAGTCATGTACCGACGAGCCCGGGAACTGTCGGGGCGCGGATGATCCGGACCGACCCCGGGCGTGACCCCGCGGCGACAGGGGCTCAGGCCGTGCTTCTCTCCATGGGGACGGACCTGGAGCCTCTCACCCAACTGGAGAGTGCGCTGGTCCTGCGAGCCGGGCCGGCGTCCCGGAGCCGACTCCAGGCCCTGGAAGACCTCCCCATCGGGGGGGCGGTGGTGCTCCCCGGAACGGAGCTCGCTCTCGAGCTCATCATCCATGTGGTGATCCGATCACTGGAAGTGGGCGTGTCCGAGGCTTCCCTGGAGCGCGCGTTCCTGCACGGCCTCCAACGGGCGGCGGACTGGGGCGTGGAGACTCTGGCCGTCCCTCCCCTGGGGGTGGGGGCCGGCAACCTGGAAGCTGAGGCGTCGGCCCGGGCCATGCTGGGTGCGCTTCGGCGTCACCGGTTGGAAAGCCTGCTCCCGCGGACGCTGGTGATCCTGGGCGTGGACGCCTATCAGGAGGGGGTGTTCCAGCGAGCCGCTCGAGCCTTCGATCCCAAGGTCACCTCTCCAGAGACTTCGGGGGGTGCGTGACCCGGCGGCGGGCCCTGGGCATCCTCCTCGTGGTGGCCTGGCTCGGCCTCATGGGGTGGCATGCCCGGGACAGCTATCTCCAGCCCGAGATGACGCGGCTGGCCCAGGCGACGCTGAGTCTGGAGCCGGGCACCTACTTCTATGCGGTGCGCATGGGTGGCCAGGTCGTGGGGATGGCTTCGTCACGCCTGGACACCATTCCCGACGGGTTCCTCCTTGAGGATCGCCTCAGCCTCGAGATCCAGGCCATGGCCGCCGAGGGGGCCGCCACGGCGGGCACGACGGTGCATCTGTCCCAGACCCTGCAGATGACCCGGTTCTCCTTCGAGTTGAGTTCCGACGCCGGTCGATTCCAGGCCTCCGGCGAGATGCAGGGCGACTCCCTGCTCCAGGTCGTCGTCGAGGCCGGAGGAGGCCCGGAGGAGCTCAGCTTCCGGGTGGGGGATCGTCCCCTTTCCGCTGCGGCCCTGCCCCTGAGGATCGCCCGGGGAGGTGAACTCAGGGTGGGGCGTGTCCTTCGCTTTCCCGTCTTCGACCCCTCCACGGTCTCCACCCGGCAGGTGGAGGTGGAGGTCATGGAGCGCGACACGATCATCCTTCCCGACTCGGCGATCCGGGATCCCGGTTCGGGCCGGTGGGCCGGCGATGGAGGCAGGCCCGTGACCGCCTGGCGACTGAAGGAGCGCTACGGGGGGATCGAGGTGGAGAGCTGGATCGACGAGGATGGCCGTATGATCCGGTCGTCCTCGCCCATGGGGCTCTCCCTGGAGAGGATGCCGTTCGAGCTGGTGGATCAGGAGCGGAGCGACCGGCTCCTGGCGGACCGAGGTGGATCTTCTCCCGACCTCGTCTTCAGTACGGCCATCGCCGCGGACGCCGAGTTGACCGATCTGGAGGCCGGGGACGAGCTCCGCTTCCTCCTGTCGGGAGTGGAGTTGGACGGCTTCGAGCTGGACGGGGGGCGTCAGGAGCTTCGCGGCGACACCCTGGTGGTCCGTCGGGAACGGATGGACGAACTGACGCCCGGTTTCAGCCTCCCCTATCCCCGGATGGACCTGGCCGACCACCTCCGCCCCGAACCCCTCATCCAGAGTGGCGATCCGCGGGTGGAGCGAGTCGCCCGGGATGCGGTCCGGGCACTGGGCCCGGGCCGAGCTGATCCGACGCGGGCGGCGCTGCGCCTGAACGACGTGGTCCACCAGATGCTCGACAAGGAGATCACCTTCTCACTTCCCTCGGCCCTTCAGGTGCTGGAGACCCGCCGAGGCGATTGCAATGAGCATACGGTCCTCTACGTCGCGTTGGCCCGCGCCCTGGGACTTCCGGCCCGCACGGCGGTAGGTCTCGTCCACCTGGAGGGGTCGTTCTTCTATCACGCCTGGCCCGAGGTCTGGCTCGGGGAATGGGTGGCGGTGGACCCGACCCTGGGCCAGGGACCGGCCGGAGTCACCCACCTCCGGTTCATGACGGGGAACCTGGCCCAGCAGGTCGAGATCGCACGGCTCATCGGGAATCTGCGGATTCGGAGTCTCTCGTGACGCGCGGCCAGGAAGGAGGAGGAGGGCGGCGGGTCAGGGAGCCCGAATCCTCAGCCCCGGTCCTGGAGCTGGAGGGGTTGGTGAAGCGGTACGGCACCTTCCCGGCCGTGAAGGGGGTGGACCTGGAGGTGCACCCCGGAGAGATCTTCGGATTCCTGGGACCGAACGGTGCGGGGAAGACCACCACGATCCGCATGGTGGCCGGAATCCTCCAGCCCAGTGAGGGGCGGATCCGGGTCGGAGGCGTGGACCTGGTCGCGGAGCCGGGTCGGGCCAAGGAGAAGATCGGCTACATCCCGGACCGCCCCTTCCTCTACGAAAAGCTCTCCGGCGCCGAGTTCCTCCGTTTCGTAGCGGCGCTGTGGGGCCGGGAGGGATCGGAGGTGGAGGCGAGGATCGACCGCTTTCTCGATCTCTTTTCGCTGAGCCAGTGGAAGCATGAGCTCGTGGAGAGCTATTCCCACGGGATGCGCCAGAAGCTCCTGATCTCGTCGGCGCTGCTCCACGATCCCGACCTGGTGGTTGTGGATGAGCCCATGGTCGGACTGGATCCCCGATCCGCCCGAATCCTGAAGGACCTCCTCCGCTCCTTCGTGGATCGGGGAGGCACGGTGTTTCTCTCGACCCACACCCTGGAGGTGGCCGAGGTCCTGTGCGACAGGATCGCCATCATCTCGGCGGGGGAGATCATCGCGCGAGGCACCATGCCCGAGCTCCGGGCGCAGGCCGACGCCGGCGAGGTGGGTCTCGAGGAGCTCTTTCTCAAGGTCACAGGCGGGGACGAGATGGCCGACCTGGTGGCCGGCCTCCACGGAGTGCTGGAGGGGTGAGACACTGGATCCGGCCCGGGTTGTCCGCCCTCCTCCGTCCCAAGGTTCGGGGAAAGGTGAACCGGGCCCGGCAGGGAAGGGTCCGGGTCGTCCGGGCGATCGTCCTCGGCGGCGTCGCCCTCCTCTTCTGGAGCCTCCTCTTCGTGCTCACGAATCGGATGCTCCTCCACTTTCGGAGCGCCGAGGGGCTGGGAGATCTGTTGGCGGCCCGGATGCTGGGGCTCGCCTTCCTCACCTTCCTCATGATCCTTCTCCTCTCCAATGTGATCACGGCGCTGTCCACCTTCTTCCTCTCCAGGGATCTGGAGCTGCTGGTGGCCTCGCCGGCGGACCCCCTGCACGTCTACTGGGCCCGACTGGTGGAGAGCGGGGTGAACTCGTCCTGGATGGTCGTCCTCCTGCTCGTGCCGCTCCTGGCCGGGTATGGGACGGTCTACGGGGCCGGGCCGGGCTTCTATCTGTTGTCGGTGGGCGTGGTGGTGCCCTTTCTGGTGATCCCCGCCGTGCTGGGGGCCGGGGTCACCCTCCTCCTGGTGAGTGTGTTTCCGGCTCGACGGACCCGGGATCTCCTGGCCCTCATCGGACTCATGGCGGCGGCGGGGGTCGTCCTTCTGCTGCGACTCCTCCAGCCGGAGCGCCTGGTGCGGCCGGAGGAGGCTCGGGGGGTCATGGATTTCCTCTCCACACTCAGGACCCCGACCTCTCCGTGGCTTCCCTCGGAGTGGGCTGCCCAGGCGCTCCTGGGTTGGCTCACCGGAGGGTTTGAGCTCATGGCGCTCCTCCTCCTCGGGAGTACGGCCGCAGCGCTGGTGGTGTTGGGCGGCTGGGCGCACACACGATACTTCCCCGGGGGCTTCTCCAGGGCCCAGGAGGGGGCCGAACGGAAGGAGAGCCGGATCCGGAGCGGGTCCATCGAGGCCTGGCTTGCCCGCCTCTCCCCCGCCGCCCGCCACCTGGTGGCCAAGGAGGTCCGGAGCTTCTTTCGGGATTCGGCCCAGTGGTCCCAGTTGATCCTGCTGGGGGTCCTGGTCGTGGTGTACGTCTACAACATCCGGGTCCTACCCCTGGGGGCCGGGGAGGGGATCTCCTTCTTCCTGGTGAACGTCGTGGCGTTCCTCAACCTGGGGCTTGCCGGGTTCGTCGTGGCGGCGGTGGCCGCTCGATTCATCTTTCCGGCCATGTCCCTGGAGGGTCGGATGACCTGGCTGCTCCGGTCCTCTCCCCTGGACCCCCGCCTTCTCTTCTGGTCCAAGTACTGGACGGGAACGCTGCCCCTGCTTGTGGTGGCCCTTCCCCTCATCGTGGTCACGAATCTCCTCCTGGGCGTCGACCCCTTCCTCTTCTGGCTCTCCCTGGGCACCATGGTGGCGGTGACGCTGGCCCTCTCGGCCCTGGCCCTCACCTTCGGCGCGCTCTTTCCCAACTACGAGACGGAGAATCCCGCCGAGATTCCCACTTCGTTCGGCGGGCTCCTCTTCATGATGACCGCGGTGGCCTACCTGGCTGCGGTCATCGTGCTCCAGGGCTGGCCCGTGTACCTCTTCCTCCGGGCTCGCCTGGATGGGGCCGGGGCCGTGGACGCCGGGCTGGGGCCGGTGGTGCTGGGCATCGGCGGCGCGGCCCTTCTCACCCTCCTCATCGTCTGGATCGCCCTCCACGCGGGGATCCGGAGCATTCGGGACACCGAAGCGGTCGTCATGGAGGGAGCGGCGTGACCGGCGCGGAGATGGATTCGAAGACGGGGTCGTGGGCTCTGGCCACCGCCGGTGGGAAGGATGCCACGCTGGCGCTTCATCGAGCCCGGAGCCAGGGACTGCAGGTGCGTTGGGGCCTGAACGTTCTGGAGGGGAACTCGGGTCGGGTGCGCTTCCACGGGACGCCCCGCCCGGTGCTCGAGGCCCAGCTCCGATCTCTCGGACTCGAGCCCCGGCTGGGCCGCACCCACCCCCGGGATTTCTCGGCGGTGCTGACGGAGCTCCTGAACGGGCTCCGGGAGGCGGGGGCCCGGGGCGTGATCTTCGGGAACCTGCACCTGTCGGATATCCGGGACTGGTACGAGGAGCGGGTGGTGGCCGCCGGCCTGGAGCATCGGGAGCCCCTCTGGAACGAGTCCCCGGAGAAGGTGGCCCGAGGGGTGGTCGCTGAGGGATTCCGAGCTCGGGTCATCTCCGTGAATCTCGAGCTGGGTGATCCGGAGTGGCTGGGAAGGGAACTCACTCCAGAGCTCGTCGACCGCTTCGTGGCCGCGGGCATCGATGTCTGCGGGGAGCGCGGCGAGTACCACACCCTGGTCACCGACGGGCCGGGATTCTCACGACCTCTCGAGATCCGGACGCTGGGAGAGGATGAGCGAGAGGGACATCGGTATCTGCTCCTGGAGCTGGATGAACCGGCCGCGGGGGACGCCCCTTCAGGGTCGGCCTCTCGACAGGGCGTCTGATACGAGCCATATTTCCACGTTCAAATGGTCGACCTTTTACCGGCGGAGCGCCCCGATGCTGCCTGGCGGATACACCTTCATCCACCTCGTTTTCTGGTTCGTGGTCCTTCTCGTGGCCGTGGGAACCAACTTCATGGCCATCCTCCTGAGCGCCGGACTCGGGCTCCTGGTCCTGGAGGCCACCGGAAAGGCCTGATCGTCCCGCCGCGAGCCCTCTGGGCCCGAGCGAGGCGGTTCTTCCGTTTTCAGGAGGGAGGAACCCGCCGGGAGGGCGTGGTTACAATCCTGTGAAGACATATGGGTGCCGCGCCATGAAAGCGAGGAGCCCTCATCTTCGCTGGAACCCCTCACCACTCCAGTCGAGACAGCTCCGACTGGGTCTCCGGTGCCACTGATCTCCCTTCCCGGGCAGCTATGAGCTTTCTTGCCATCCTCGGAATGATCGCCGCCCTGGCGTTTGGTATCTACTGGGGGCTTCCCATCCGCTACGACACCCCCCTGGAAGAGATCGAGAAGAAGCTGGGAGAGGAGGGGGAGCACGCCAAGGTCAAGCGTCACACGACCTTCCTGAACCTCATGCAGCGGAAGGTCCAGAAGGGCTCCGACCGCCGCCGTTCCAGTCGGCGGACCCGGCGTCCCTTCTCCAGCTGACCCGTCGACGCACCACACCGGTGCGTCAACCCAGGAGGGCGTTCACGCCCACCAGGATCCCTCCGATCGCGGCCCCCAGGACGTAACCGAGTCGCACGATGAGGCGAAGCTCCCGCTGGGTCACCCTTCGCACCAGCTCCTCCATCCGATCCACCGGGTAGCTGCGGACCTTCTCTTCGACCCTGCGCTCCACATCCAGTGTCCGCACCACCTCGGGCACCTGGGCCTGAAGCCAGTTCCACAGCGGATCCGCCACCGTTTCCTGCAGGCGCTCGCGGGCACCGCTCGGGAGCCAGTCTCCAGGTGTTCCCAGAGGTCGGTCCAGGAGGCTCCCGAGTCCCTCCCTCAGGGCATCGCGGTAGAGCTCCCGAGCCGCGTCGCTTCGAGCCACCGCCACGACGCCCCGCGCTACCCGATCGTCGGGAACCGACCGGAGGAGGTCCCCCCAGGTTCCCCGAGCCATCCGACCGATGCCCTGCTGGAGCTTTTCGGCCAGGTACCTTCTCGTGGCCTCGTCCCGGACCAGCCCCACGACCCAGTCCGCCACCACGCCCCGACCTCGAACGACTCCCGGGTCGTCAGCATGACCGACCACCTCGGTCACCGGCTTCCGCAGGAGCTCCAGCACTCCGTCGTTCACCCGGCGGGCGATGGCGTCCTGGACCGCTGGATCACGAAGCATGAGTGAAAGCTGCTCCGCTCCATCCTCCTCGAGGGTCGTGAGGACCCGGTCCACCGTCTCGTCGGTGACCACCAGGCGGGCCACCAGTCGTTGATGGAAGCGGAGGTCCCGCAGAAACCGTTGGAGGAGATCTCTGAGCGCCGTCTCGAGGCGCGCTCGGGCCTCGGGATCCTCGAGGATCCCTCCCAACTTCCGGGTCGCGACGGGAAGCGCACGGGAGAGCGCCCCTTCCAGGGCCTCGGAGAGCCCCCCGGGCAGGAGCTCCTCCAGGCTTCGATCTTCCTGCAGGACGGCCCCCAAGGCCCGCTCGAGGTAGTCGTCCACCACGTTCCGGAAGCTCTCCTTTTCGACCGCCTCGGCCATCCACTCCTCGGCGGCCCGGGTCAGACGAGCCTCCCGGTCGGGGGTCAGGAGCTCCGCCACCGGTCGGTCGCTCAGCCGAGCCACGATCTCGTCGGTCTTTCGGGCCACCGCTCTCTCGAAATCCGGGGAATCCAGCCATAGATCCAGCCGCTGGAGAAGGTGGTCTGCGATTCCGTGGAGGAAGGTCTCCGTTTCTACCAGCGCCCCGGGGGGGAGCAACTCCCGGAGGGTGCCCCGCTCCCGTTCGAGGAGCGCCACCAGGAAGCCCCCTAGGCGAGACTCGAAGGCCTGCTTGAACTCCTGGTTCGAGAAGATCCGGGTCAGATCCTCCTCGGTGAGCAGCCGGGTCCCCACGGTGCGGCCCACGGCCGCCGCCAGCCTGTCCTGGTTCTTCGGGATCGCTCCGTGGAGGAAGGGAATCCGGAAGGGACCGATTCGCACCGGCTTGTAGGGGTGGAAGAGCATCCAGACGGCGATGGTGTTCGTGAGCCCTCCCGCCAGGGAGCCGAAGACGATGGGAAGGAGGATGCGAAGAAGTTCAGGGCTCATGGCTGCCGGTGTCGAAGAATGCCCACGACCCCCACCGTGTCGCCAAGGTGCCGGATCTCCCCTTCGATCTGGAAGAGCGCGTTCACCGGGAGGAGGGGGCCCTCTCCCTCGCCGGTCGAGAGATGCTGTCCCACCGAGTGGAGGTCCCCGGTGAGCTCTCCGTCCTGGCTTCTCAGGGCCCAGCGCACGGGGATGTCCCGACGGGCCTGCTCGAAGCTCCGGACCTCGGCCCACTCCAGCTCGACCCCGGGCCACTGGCGGTTCCGGACCGCGATCCGGGTCCAGCCCTGGTAGGGTCGAGGCCCGGAGTCGGCCGCGGGAGTGCGGGGCAGCTCCCGGAACGCGGCCTGGAGAAAGTCTCCACCGTGGACGAAGAGCCAGTCCCCGGTCCAGTCGTCTCCGGGCTCTCCCCGCACGGAGAGGTCCATGAGGAATCCCTCCAGTTCGTTCGAACCCAGACCGATGCGGGACCGGTGGAATCGGACGACTTCTCGGGGCGAGCCGGTCCATTCGGCCAGGAGGAGACCAGGAAGGGCCTCGATCTCCTCTTCGCCGGTCCGGAAGGTCAGGGCCGCCACGGCGTCACCGGCGCCCACCCGGATGCGGAGGGACCGACCGGGGAGGATCCTCGCGGCATCGTCCCTGACCCGGCCGGTGTCCGGCTCCGAGGCCAACAGGCCCCAGGCCCCGTCGACGCCCAGCCATGCGTCCCGTTGTCGCACCTCCCGCTCTCCGATCTGCCGGGTGTGGAAGCTCCATGGGAGTGCTACCACCGAGTCGGGATCGGCAGAGATGAACACGAAGGAGCGCTCGTGCCATGACCCGGGCTCGAGGTCCGCGTCCGAGACCGCTTCGACCAGGGTATCGGCGGTGGTTCCCACAGGGCGTTCGCCCTGGGACTCGACCTCGCCGCACCCTGCCGACAGAAGCGCGATCAGGAGGAGACCGGCGCATTCGGGACGGAGAAGCCGAACGAGGGGGCGGCCTCGGGGGCCGGTATACGAGTGGAGGTGAAAAGCGACGCGCATCGAGTGTGGGCTCGGGGGCGCGGGGATCCGGTGATGGCCCCGGTTCCCGCAGGTTCGGGTTCGCCGCAAGGTAGCGGACGACTTGCCGCTGTGGGAGGCCAGCCCTAACTTCCCGGCGCTTTTCCCCAAGATTCCCAGGGTACTCGAGGGTTCCGAAGAGGCCTATGCAGCTCTATACGAAAATCCTTCTAGGACTCATCCTCGGCGCGGTCGTTGGTTTCTTCGCGAACGTGGCCGGTGTGACCTGGCTCCAGAGCTTCCTCATCGCCCTGGAGCCCTTGGGCGACGCCTTCATTCGGGCCATCACCATGATCGTGGTGCCCCTGGTCGTGGCCTCGCTCATGGTGGGGACGGCGTCGCTGGGGGACCTGGCCAAGCTGGGGCGGATCGGCGGAAAGACCATCGCCTTCTACATGTGCACCACGGCGGTGGCGGTCACCATCGGTCTCATCGTCTCCAACGTGGTTCGTCCGGGGTCGGGCATCGACGACTCGACCCGGGACGCCCTGGCCGCGCAGTTCGAGGGAGAGGCGGCCGGGGCCATGACCCTGGCCGAGGAGGCCCCGTCGGTCATCGACACCCTCCTCTCCATCATCCCCAGGAACCCGGTTCAGGCAGCGGCGGACCTGGAGCTCCTGCCCCTCATCTTCTTCACCATCGTCTTCGCGGCGGCGGTGAGTGTGATCGCACCCAAGCGGCGGGACGCGGTCATCACCTTCTTCGAGGGGGTGAACGACGCCAGCATGGTGGTGATCGACTGGATCATGAAGACGGCCCCCTACGCCGTCTTCGCCCTCATCGCCGCGGTGGTGTCCAGATTCGGGCTGGACCTGCTCCAGAGCCTTCTGGTCTATTCCGGCGTCGTGGTGGCCGGTCTCCTGCTCCATCTGACCATCACCTACGGGCTGGCGGTCCGGTTCCTGGCCAAGTTGAACTTCTTCACCTTCCTGAAGGAGATCTCCAACGCTCCCCTGGTGGCCTTCTCGACCTCCTCGTCCAACGCCACCCTCCCGGTGACCATGGAGACCGCAGAGGAGAAGCTGGGGATCTCCAAGCCCGTCTCGTCCTTCGTCCTGCCCCTGGGTGCCACCATCAACATGGACGGTACGGCACTGTATCAGGCCGTGGCCGTGATGTTCATCGCCCAGATCTATGGGATCGACATCGGCATCACGGAGCAGTTGATCGTAGTGCTCACCGCGACCCTGGCCTCCATCGGAGCGGCGGGGGTGCCCAGCGCCGGGATCATCACCCTGATCATCGTGCTGAACGCCGTGGGTCTGGGGGCTCAGGTTCAGGCCGGGATCGCGCTGATCCTGGGGGTGGACCGGATCCTCGACATGATCCGCACCTCGGTAAACGTGACCGGCGACCTGACCGCGGCCTCGGTCATCGCCCGCAGCGAGGGCGAAGACCTCTCCTTCCAGTCCCGCATGAGGGAGGAGGACCTGGACTTTTCGGAGCCGGTGCCGGAGCCGAAGGTAGGGGCGCCCAGTTGATCTCTAAACGTTTGCGGCAGGGGCGTCCGGAGGCGGACTGATGTCCCAACCTGCGGTCTCGAGCCAGCGGTCCAGGCGTCTCAGGTAGCGGTGGATCCGGCGAGGATTCGCTCCCAGGTCGGACCTTCCGACGCGGGAGGCGGAGGTGAGGTCCACTCGGGTCCGTCGGGAGTCCTCCCGGCTCACCCGGACCTCCACATCGTCGACGAAGCGGAAGATACGGGTCGTGGCTTCCGCGGTGAGCCTGCCGTCATCAGCGTTCGACGCCGTCACCGCCCATCCCTCCATGCCACCTTCGGCCACCGCCACCGCCCCCGTCCAGACCTCGGTTGGGGGGATCGCGTAACGCCGACCTCTCAGGCGGGGGTCGGGATGGTCGGGTCTGGTGGCGGCACGATTGAGAGCGCCGGCGCGAGCGAACCAGGGCCAGGTCACGGGGACCACCCCTACCGTTCGGGGTGGAGTCGGTAGGTGATGGAGACCGAGGCCGAGACCGTCTGGAGCCCGGCCTCCACCGGGGTGGGCGCTGAAGCCATTTCGGCAGTCTCCATTCGAAGCATGTCCATCATGGCCCTGGGTTGAGGTCGTTCCGCGCCGCCGTGCACCGCACTGGGCTGACCCAGGCGCATCCCCAGCGCTCCGGATATCGCCTCGGCCTCGGCCCGGGCCTGGTCCACCGCCAGGCGGAGCGCCTCCAGCCGGTACGGCTCCGGATCCCGGATCTCGAACTGCAGCCCGGCGACCCGGTTCGCCCCTGCATCCAGGGCCCGGTCCACGAGACCTCCCACCGCATCCACATCGTCGAGGATGACCTGGAGGGTGTTCCGGGCCGTGTACCCGTAGATCTCCTGCTGTCGATCGTCACCCACCCGACGATACCGGGGCTGAAGCTGATAGCCTGAGGTCTCGATCCGGAGGCCGTCGACGCCCGAGTCCCGAAGGGCGTTGGCGACTCGATCCATGAGTTCGGCGTTCTCCCGGCCCGCTTCTCCGGCGGTCTCGGCCTCGGTCTCCACGGCGAAGGAGATGCGGGCCCGGTCCGGCGACGCCTCGACCTGGGCCGAGCCGCTGACCTGAAGAGAGGTCTCCTGGGCTTCCACCGGGGGGGGCATGACGACCCCGAAAAAGGTCACGAGGGTCAGCAGCCCCCAGGCTCCAGGCCCTGGGTGACGGGGGGGGGCCCGAAACGGGAAGGGACGGTTCGAGGCGTTGCGCATGAGGGGACTCCCAGGGGAAGGGGAAGGCTGGAGGTCGAGGCTCTCCAGGGGCCGGAGTTCCACCCGGTCTCGAACGGACTTCACCTACCGTCGGGTCCGAATCGAACGTTACCTCGTATAGCGGGCGCCGGGCGAGAGGGTTCCCCGTTCTCCGCTGGGTTGCTTCGCCGATGCTACCGCATCGCGTTCAGCGAACCCCCTCGACCAGGACCGCCAGCCCCCTTTCCGGCATCCCCTCTCCCTCTTCCGCAGCCTTCTGAGGCTGTACCTGGAATGGGGGGTAGGGTATGTTCCCCATACTTTCCACCGTTCAAAGTCCTCTCCCATTTCCATGGAGCCTAAATGAAAGCAGTCATTCCCCTCGCCGGACGAGGAACCCGCCTCCGACCCCACACGCTCACGACACCGAAGCCCCTGGTCCGGGTAGCGGGAAAACCCGTCATGAGCTATATCCTCGATGAGTTTCCCGCCCTGGGAATCGACGAGGTCGTCTTCATCGTGGGGTACCTCCGGGACGAAGTGAAACGCTTCATCTCCGAGGAATATCCGGATCTCAAGGCGCACTTCGTGGTCCAGGAGGTGCAGGACGGGACGGCCGGTGCCATCAAGCTGGCCGAGCCCTTCGCCGACGAAGATCTCCTGATCGTGTTCGTCGACACCCTCTTCGATGCCGACCTGACGCTTCCGTCCAAGCTGGGGCGGGAATGGGGCGGGGTGATCTGGGCGAAGGAGGTGGAGGACTATCAGCGCTTCGGAGTCATCGTCACCGACGACGAAGGGGGAATGACCCGGATCATCGAGAAGCCCGATGAGCCCATCTCCCGACTGGCCAACATCGGGCTCTACTACATTCGGGACTCGGCGCTTCTCTTCGAAGGAATCAACCACGTCCTCGGGAGCGAGCCCGGTCCGTCGGGAGAGTTCTATCTCACCGATGCCTTCCAGTACATGGTGGATCATGGGTCCCGCATCCGAACGGCTCCGGTGGGGGGATGGTACGACTGCGGGAAGGTGGAGACCCTTCTCGAGACCAACGCCCACCTGCTCGAGACCTCCCGCGGCTTCCAGTCACCCAGCGCCAGGGTGGATGGGGACTCCGAGCTTCACGACGCGGTCCGCATCGAGGACGACGTGACGATCGAGGGCAGCCACATCGGTGCCCATGTGACGCTGGAAAGGGGAGCCCGGGTCGTGAACTCGACCCTGTCGAACTGCATCGTGGGAAGGGAGGCAGAGATCCGGGATTCCACCCTGCGAGATTCCATCGTGGGGGGTCAGTCCCGGATCGCCGGCATTCGCGGAGAGGTGAATGCCGGGGAATTTTCGGAGCTCAAGGGCGACTGAAGCGTCAGGGCTCGCTATCGTTGCCCCCATCCGGGAACGAGCGCATGGACGAAACGTCATTGGTCTACGACTGGAACCGGACCGCGGGAACGGGTCCGGAACTTCCCTCCGTGGAGTTCGACGACGAGACGCTGCGGGACGGTCTCCAGAGCCCTTCGGTGGTCGATCCCCCCATTGAGGACAAGCTGAGGATTCTCCACCTCATGGACCAACTGGGGATCCACTCGGCTGATATCGGACTTCCCGGGGCCGGCCCCCGGGCCGTGGCGGATGTCCGGGCGCTGGCGAAGGAGATCCGGGACGCCGGTCTGTCCATCCGTCCCAATTGCGCCGCTCGGACCATGGTCCGGGATGTGGAGCCCATCGCCCGAATCTCCCAGGAGATCGGGATCCCCATCGAGGCGTGCACCTTCATCGGGAGCTCGCCCATTCGTCAGTACGCGGAGGACTGGACCCTGGACCGGATGCTCCAGACCTCCGAGGCGGCGGTGACCTTCGCGGTGTCCGAAGGGCTCCCGGTGATGTTCGTCACCGAGGACACCACCCGAGCCCGTCCGGAGACCTTGAAGTCCCTCTATGGCCGGGCCATCGAATGGGGGGCGCGCCGGCTGTGCCTGGCCGACACGGTGGGACATGCCACCCCGGCCGGGGTCCGGGCCCTGGTCCGCTTCGTTCTGGACGAGATCGTGGAGCCGTCGGGAGAAGCGGTCAAGGTGGACTGGCATGGCCACAGGGATCGGGGGCTGGGGCTCGCCAACGCCCTGGCCGCCATCGAGGCCGGAGCCCACCGCATCCACGGTACAGCGTTGGGCATCGGGGAGCGGGTGGGGAACGTCGAGATGGACCTTCTTCTGGTGAACCTGAGTCTGATGGGTGTCCATGAGGCGGACCTGGCGCCCCTGGGGGAGTACTGCCGGCTCGTGTCCGAGGCCACCGGGGTGGAGATCCCTCCCGGGTATCCCGTCATGGGCCGCGACGCCTTCCGGACCGGTACCGGAGTCCACGCCGCGGCCATCATCAAGGCCGAGGGCAAGGGAGATGCCTGGCTGGCGGATCGGATCTATTCCGGTGTCCCGGCAGGGGCCGTGGGTCGAAGCCAGGAGATCGAGATCGGGCCCATGTCCGGTCTGTCCAACGTCCGCTACTGGCTCAGGGTCCGGGGGTACGACGATTCGGACGAAGAGCTCTGTCGGAAGATCTTCGAGTTCTGCAAGACCCAGGACCACACCCTCACCGAGGCCGAGATCGAAGCCCTCATCCCCGACGGATCGCGGGCTTGAAATCGACCCCGGGTCCTGCCCTGAGGGGCGGGCCCTGATCCTTCCCAACCCACACCTCGACGAGAATCCATGGCCGTGAGCAAAGGCAGCCCCACCTCCGGGGGATGGCAGGAGGAAGAGGGGTACCCCGAGGGCGACGCGCCCACGGTGCCCAGCGCCCGAAACGCCGGCGCCGCGGTGGAGGAACTCCTGGACGAGGTCGAGGCGAACCCCGAACCCCGGCCCCGGGTCTCGGTGGAAGGACTCGACGGCCGAGCGGCCCTGGTCACCGGAGCCTCCTCGGGCATCGGCCGGGCGGTAGCCATCGCCCTGGCCCGCTCGGGGGTGGATATCGCCTTCAACTACCTGGACGAGGGCGAAGAGTCCCGCCGAGAGGCGGATCTCACCGAGCGGAAGCTCTCCAACTACGACGTCCGGGTGGTTCGAGGCGCGGTGGACTGTCGGGACCCCGATGCGGTGAGTGAGTTCGTGAACCGGGCGACCGGCGAGCTGGATGGCCTCCACATCCTGGTCAACAACGCGGGGATCGGCCGAGATCGGGCGCTCTGGCGCATGTCCGACGAGGAATGGCAGGACGTCCTCCAGACGAATCTGAGCGGGGCGTTCTACTTTCTCAGGGCGGTGGCGCCTGGCTTTCGCGCCCAGGAATACGGCAAGATCGTGAACATCTCGTCGGTGCACGCCCTCCGAAGCGAGTTCGGCCTGGCCAACTACGCTGCGTCGAAGGGTGGCCTGCTGGCCCTGACTCGGAGCGCCGCCCTGGAGCTCGGTCCCTCAAACGTGAATGTGAACGCGGTGGCCCCCGGATACATCCGGACCACTCGCCTCACCGAGCGCGTGCCTTCGGAGATCCTGGACCGGACCCGGGAGCGGAGCGCCCTGGGTCGGCTCGGTGATCCCCAGGACGTGGCCGGAGTCGTGCTGTTCCTCTGCTCCGAGGCTGCACGGCACATTACCGGGGCGGTGCTCCCAGTGGATGGTGGGCACCTTCTGTAGGGGGGCGGTGCTGTCGATTCTCCTCCTGTTCGGATGCGGTGACCCCCCCGAGGTCCCGGGAGTGGAGGAGGGACCTCCGGACGCAGTCCCGGGATCCGGCGAACGTGGCCCGGTGGGTGACCAGATGATCCGGGTCGAACTCGTCTTCCACAGGGGCGAGGAGCCCGAGGCGGTGGAGAGGACGGTACGGCCGCCTCCGGAGGCGGAGGGGTTCGCACCGGACGTCCCCCTCCGACTGCGAGCGGCGCTCCATCTTCTGACCCGGGGTCCCTCCCCCGAGGAGGAGACCCGGGGGCTCTCCTCATTCTTCTCGCCTGACTCGAGTGGGCTGATCCAGTCGGCGAGGCTCGAAGGACGGCGGGTCGTGCTCGACTTCCGTGACTTCCGCTCCCTCATCCCCAACGCATCGTCCTCCGCCGGAAGCCGAGCCTTTCTGGATGAACTGAACGGAACCGTCTTCGCCAATTCGGACGCCGCCGAGGTCCAGGAGGTGGAGTACCGGCTCGACGGGAGCTGCGAGGCCTTCTGGGCCTTCCTGCAGAGAAGCTGCACCATCGTGGAACGGCCGCCTACCGGATCATCTCGGTAGACCTCGGGCCCACGGGGGAACGCCCTGCTCACCCGCCGGTACTCTCTCGTCCGCGGCACGGCGACGAGTTCCCGACCCCCAGCGGGGGAGGGTCTTCCGACGTCTGACCGGGACCGATTCCCAAGACCGGAGATTTCATGGCGAACCGAATCGTTCGAATCGATACGACGATGGGTAGCTTTTCAGTCGAGCTGTTCGAGGAGCGTGCACCCAGGACCACCTCCAATTTCGTGGAGCTCACCCAGAAGTCCTTCTACGACGGAATCACCTTCCATCGGGTGATCCAGGACTTCATGATCCAGGGGGGATGCCCCGAGGGTTCGGGCCGAGGGGGCCCGGGGTACAAGATCGACGATGAGTTCCACGATGAGTTGAGTCACGACCAGGCCGGAGTCCTCTCCATGGCCAACGCCGGACCCAACACGGGCGGGTCCCAGTTCTTCATCACCCTGGCTGCCACGCCCTGGCTCGACGGCAAGCACGCCGTCTTCGGGAAGGTCGTCGACGGCATGGAGGTGGTGGAGGCCATCGGCGCGGTGAAGACCGGGCGGGGAGACCGGCCCAAGGAGCCCGTGACCATGGAATCGGTGCGGATCCAGGAGGACGAGTGAACGAGAAGGCTTCTTCCGGAACCGAACCCCAGCCGGGTGCCCCTGTGAAGAAGGTTGAACGCTCCCCCGCGGAGTGGAAGGAGCGCCTGACCCCCGAGCAGTACCGGATCGCCCGCAAGGGGGGGACGGAGCGGGCCTTCACCGGGAAGTACTGGGACACGAAGACCCCGGGGATCTATCGCTGCATCTGTTGTGATGCGCCCCTCTTTTCCTCCGAGACCAAGTTCGAGTCCGGGACCGGCTGGCCCTCCTTCTCGGATGTCCTGGATCCGGAGTTGGTGACGGAGCGGGAGGACCGCTCCCTCTTCATGCGGCGCACCGAAGCGCTCTGTGGGGTGTGCGACGCCCATCTGGGCCACGTCTTTCCCGATGGCCCGCTTCCCACCGGGCTTCGTTACTGCCTCAATTCGGCTTCCCTCCGACTCGAACCTGCACCTCAGGGATCGGGGGCCTCCAGCGCGGATGAGAAGATGGAAGGGATGGGCAGCTCAGAGTGAACCGGGAGGGCGGGGGTGCCCCAGTCGGAGGGAACGGGCATTCTCGCCGCCTGTACAACTCAACTGACCCCGAATGTCCTGTGGCTGGGCCGCCGACGGCGTTCCGGCCGTCCGGGGTGGACGATCGGGCTCATCGGGACGGCCCGCTCCTGGGGCCCCTGAATCCGCCTTCAGAGTTGGAGTTGGTGTGAACCCATCAGTCGATCGGATGGGTGGAGGC
>SKKH01000228.1 GCA_007121555.1 Gemmatimonadota bacterium
AGGTCCGGGTGGCTTCGTGGATCGGGGGATCGGCCAGCCCGGGGTCGACGACCTCCACCCGAACGGTGTGGATCAGGCTCCCCCGGAATCGTTCCCGGGTCGCGGTGACCCGGAGCTCCCCTCCCGGGAAGCTCCCCAGAGTCTCGAGGGTGGGAAGCGCGTCGTCCACTTCCCCTTCGAGGGCGCACCGCACCACCGCCAGCTCGAACCGGTCGTCCTCCAGGTCGAGGATTGCGCCACCCGGTCGGGGAGGCTCCGGGGTCGGGGGCTCCGCCTCTCCTTCGGGCTCCTCCTCCCCAACCGCCGGCCGGTCCTCCTCCGACGCAGGGATCCCTTCAGGGTGCGCCTCCGAGGCCCCATCCGCGCAGGCGGCGAGGATCCAACCCAACAGGCCGAAGGCGACGATCAGGGCGGCGACCCCGGGGCGGACGGTGCCAAGGCCACGGGCGACGACCCCGGGACTCGGGGTGCCCTCGCAACGGGCGAGATCCGCCGCAGGCGGAGAGTGCGCCGACCTCGCCCCTCGTTCGGCGGACCTCGCCTCGCTCACCGCTCGAGCGCCTCGCTACTCCGAGCCATCCCCACTCTGGCCGAGGTCGTCGTCCTCGCCGGCCTGGCCCAGGATGAGCTTGTGGGCCCGGAGGCGGAGGGAGCTGATCCGGATGAACCCCCACGCATCCTGCTGGTCGTAGCCGCCCGAGACGTCCATGGAGGAGAGCTCCTGGTCGTAGAGGAGGGTGGACGACTGCCGGCCCATGGGCACCACGTTGCCCTTGTAGAGCTGCACCCGGACCCGGCCGTCGATGAGCTGTTCGGACTGACGGAAGGCGGCCTGGATGAAGTCCATCTCCGGCGAGAACCAGAAGCCGTTGTAGATGATCTCGGCAAAGCTCGGAGAGAGCATGTCCCGGAGCCGGAGCACCTCCCGGTCCATGGCCACACCCTCCAGGTCCCGGAGCGCATGGTGGAGGATCGTGCCGCCCGGAGTCTCGTAGATCCCCCGGGACTTGATGCCCACGAACCGGTTCTCCACCATGTCGACCCGACCGATCCCGTGGATTCCGGCCTGCTCGTTCAGATAGGTGAAGAGCGCCACCGGATCCTCATGGGCCGTGCCGTCGCCCAGGTTCTCCACCTTCACCGGCACCGAATCCTTGAAGTGGATGGCCAGCTCGGTGGGGGTGTCGGGTGCGTCCTGGAGCGACCGGGTGAGCTTGAACATCTCGGGCGGGGGCGAGACGTCCGGATCCTCGAGCATTCCGGCCTCGTACGAGCGGTGCATCAGGTTCTCGTCGGAGGAATAGGGCTTCTCCGCGCTGGCCTCGACCTCGATGCCGTGCTCCTTGGCGTAGGCCAGGAGGTCGGGCCGACCCTGGAACCGCTCCAGGAACTCCTTCTCCTTCCAGGGGGCGATGACCTCCAGCTGGGGAGCCAGGGCGGCGAAGGCCAGCTCGAAGCGGACCTGGTCGTTCCCCTTGCCGGTGGCGCCGTGGGCCACCGCCGAAGCCCCTTCGCGAAGCGCGATCTCCACCTGCCGACGCGCGATGACCGGACGGGCCAGTGCGGTGCCCAGGAGATACCGGTTCTCGTAGATGGCGTTTCCGGCGATGGCGGGGAAGATGAAGTCGGTGACGAACTCCTCCTTCAGGTCTTCCACGAAGGCCTTGGTGGCCCCGGTCCGG
Organism: Gemmatimonadota bacterium; assembly: GCA_007121555.1. Classification (GTDB taxonomy): domain Bacteria; phylum Gemmatimonadota; class Gemmatimonadetes; order Longimicrobiales; family Gaopeijiaceae; genus PWLA01. Next base: position 1,683 of record SKKH01000228.1, read on the forward strand.
AGGGCCCCCTCCCGGACGGCCTCGAAGTCCTCGATCTGGCCCACATCGGCGATGTAGGCGATGACGTCGTAGCCGCGCTGGATCAGGACCTTCAGGATGCAGGCGGTGTCCAGGCCGCCGCTGTATGCCAACACTACCTTCTGCTTGCTCAAATTCCGTCTCCCTGGCCAGGGTGGGCGGGGCTGGTTCTGCCGCGCCCGATGATGAACGTGTTTCCAAAGGAAGAACCCGGCCCCATTCCAAAGGAAGGGGTCCGATCGGGTCATCCACTCCTGTGGTGAGGATGGAATAAAAGCCCGCCCTCGCCCTGGGAGCAAGGCCAGGAAGCTCGGGGGGCGGCCTCAGGGTGACGGGTCAGGGTGACGGGGACAGCCTCCTCCATCCCTCGAGGGGGCGGGGACATCGTCCACCAACCCCCGAGGTCCCGGGCACCTCGCTCACCACTTGCCTCTCAACGGGCAGGGCCCTTCTTATCGAAAGGTCCGCAGCCCTATTCGGAGGTTCCATGCTCGCTCGCCACGTCGTTCCCCTTCCCCGTCTCCACTATCCCCCCGACCCCTGGCGGATCGTGGAGACTCGTTTCGAGCGCGAACACATGAGTCGGGCCGAAACGATCTTCTCGCTGGCCAATGGGTTCGTGGGCTTCCGGGGCACCCTGGAAGAAGGCCGGCCCTCCCTCTCGCCGGGGACCTTCATCAACGGCTTCCACGAGACCTGGCCCATCGAACATGCCGAAGAGGCCTTCGGGCTGGCCCGAACGGGTCAGACCATCGTGAACGTGCCCGACGCCACGGTGATCAAGCTATACGTGGACGATGAGCCCCTGGTTCTCACGGTGGCGAACGCCTACGACTACCACCGGGTGCTGGACATGCGCACCGGCGTGTTGACGCGGGAGTTCCGGTGGTCGACCCCCTCCGGCAAGCAGGTGGAGGTCCGCTCCCGACGCCTCGTCTCCCTTCGGGACCGGCACCTGGCCATCTTCGACTACGAGATCGTCCTGCCCCACGAAGACGCCCCCATTCTCATGGTCTCGAAGGTCCTGAACCGCCAGGACGCCGTCCCGGAAGACGAACCCACGCCGCGGCCCACCGACCCCCGCCTGGCGCGGGTCTTTCCGGACCGCGTGCTCCGCGCCCAGCTCGCTCGGACCGAAGAGGACCGGATCACCCTGGGCTACCGCACGGGCCACAGTGGGATGACCCTGGGGATGGGGGTGGACCACGTGGTCCGGACGGCCGTGGACCATGAGGTGGAGGTGGAGGCCGGAGAGGACATGTCCCGACTGGTCCTTACCGCCCGCGCCACCGCCGGCGAACCCATCCGGCTCACCAAATACGTGGCCTATCAGACCTCCCGGGTCGTACCGGCGGCGGAACTGGCGGACCGGTGCGGACATACCCTGGATCGAGCGGTGGCCCAGGGCCTCGAGGCGCACCTGGAGCACCAGAAGGAGGAGCTGGATCGATTCTGGGATCGGGCCGACGTGGAGGTGTCGAACGGAGACAAGACCAAGGTGACCCAGCAGGCCATCCGGTGGAACCTCTTCCAACTCGCCCAGGCCACCTGGCGGGCCGAAGGGACCGGGGTGCCGGCCAAGGGACTCACCGGGCAGGCCTACGACGGCCACTACTTCTGGGACACCGAGATCTACGTGCTTCCCTTCCTCACCTACACCCAGCCCAGGATCGCCCGTAATCTGCTCCGGTTCCGTCACTCCATGCTGGATCGGGCTCGGGAGCGGGCCCGGGAGCTGAGCCAGGAAGGGGCCCTCTTCCCCTGGCGAACCATCACCGGCGAAGAAGCTTCGGCCTACTACCAGGCGGGCACGGCCCAGTACCACATCAACGCCGACATCGCCTACGCGCTGCAGCGCTACGTCGAGATCCGCGGCGATCACGACTTCCTGGCGGAGGTGGGCGCCGAGCTCCTGGTGGAGACCGCCCGGCTCTGGGCGGACCTGGGGTTCTTCAACAGCCGCGACGAGTTCCACATCCACGGGGTGACGGGCCCCGACGAGTACACCACCGTGGTGAACGACAACTGCTTCACCAACCTCATGGCTCGCCTGAACCTGGAGTGGGCGGCCCGGGTGGTCCGCTGGATGCGGAGCGAGCGACCCGAAGAGTGGGAGCTGGTCCAGGAGAAGGTGCAGCTGGGAGACGAGGAGCTGGCCCGATGGGAGGCCGCGGGCCGGGCCATGTTCATTCCCTTCGACGAGGAGCAGGGGATCAACCCCCAGGACGCGAGCTTCCTGGACCTGGAGTGCTGGGATCTGGCCACCACGCCCCGGGACCGCTTCCCCCTCCTCCTCCACTACCACCCCCTGGTGATCTACCGCCATCAGGTCATCAAGCAGGCCGACGTGGTCCTGGCCATGTACCTGGTGGGAAACGAATTCTCCCTGGAGCAGAAGCGGAGCAACTTCTACTACTACGACCCGGTGACCACCGGCGACTCCTCGCTCTCGGCAGCGATCCAGAGTGTGGTCGCTGCGGAGATCGGAGACGAGGAGAAGGCGCTCGAATACTTCGAATACGCCCTGATGATGGATCTGGGCGATGTGGCGGGGAACGTCTCCGACGGCGTGCATGTGGCCTCCACCGGTGGCGTCTGGCAGGCCCTGGTCTTCGGTTTCGGAGGGATCCGGGACCACGGAGGCGAACTCTGCCTGGACCCCCGACTGCCCCGGGAGTGGGAGCGGCTCAGGTTCTCGCTCCGGTTTCGGGGCCGTCAGCTTCGCATCGAGCTGGGACATGACGAGGAGCGATTCACCCTGGAGTCGGGAGAAGAACTCCGAATACTGGTCCGGAGACGCGAAGTGACGCTGCGCCCGGGAGAGACCGCATCCGTGGAAGCGGAGAGCGGTTGGGAGAAGGCGCTGCCGGAAGGCTGAGAGACGGGGCCGGAGGGACGCCCCCTCCCCGCTACCGGCGGGCCATCGAGCTGCGGGATGGAACGGACGTTCGAAGCCACCTACCTTTGTTGGAACTACATCGGATCCGGAGTGGGGGGAGCCCCCTCGACCGGACCCCTCCCTGACTCCCGGAAGGAGACCCGCCCCATGCGAGTCCTCAGTACGATCCTCCTGTTTACGCTGGCCGGGCTCCTCCCGGCCCCCTCCGCCTCGGCCCAGACCCTGGCCACCGACGATCCGGTCCTGGAACAGATCTGGGATCAGGCCATGAACCAGTCTCAGATCGAAGACCTGGCCCAGGCCCTCATGGACTCCATCGGTCCCCGGCTCACCGGTGCGCCGGGGATCGACCGCGGCCACGACTGGCTCGTCCACATGTACGGGCAGTGGGGCGTGGAGGCCGAAAACCGTCAGTATGGCACCTGGGTCGGGTGGGATCGAGGCATCAGCCACATCGATCTGCTGGAGCCCCGGGTGCGCTCCCTCGAGGGAATGAACCTCGCGTGGAGCCCGGGGACCGACGGGCCCGTGACCGCCGAGGTGGTCGTGCCCCCCGAGTTTTCGAGTCGGGACGACTTCGAGGCCTGGCTGCCCTCGGTCGAGGGGAAGTTCGTCATGGCCTCGCTGGCTCCCTTCTCCTGCCGTCCCACCTCCAACTGGGAGGAGCACGCCACCTCGGAGTCCTTCGAGCGCATGGAGGAGCGGCGGGCGGAGGAGGCCGAGGCCTGGAGCGCGAACATGGAGCGCACCGGAGTCTCGCCCCAGCAGATGCCCCTGCGACTCGAAGAGGCCGGAGCGGCCGGGGTGGCCACCATGAACTGGTCGGGGGGGTGGGGAGCCAACCGGATCTTCAACGCCCGGACCCGCGAGGTGCCCACCTTCGAACTCTCCTGTGAGGACTACGGTCTGGTCTACCGGCTGGCCCAGCGGGAGCAGGGTCCCCTCCTCCGGGTGAACTTCGAGGCCGAATTCCTGGGGGACGTGCCGGTCTACAACACCATCGCCACCATCCCGGGAAGTGAGCTCCCAGACGAGTACGTGATGCTATCGGCCCACTTCGATTCCTGGGACGGCTCCTCCGGCGCCACCGACAACGGGACCGGCACGGTCCTGATGATGGAGACGATCCGGATCCTCCGGGAGGTCTATCCCGAGCCCAAGCGGACGATCCTGGTGGGGCACTGGGGGGGCGAGGAGCAGGGATTGAACGGTTCCCGCGCCTTCGTGGAGGATCACCCCGAGGTGGTCGAGGGGCTGCAGGTCCTCCTGAACCAGGACAACGGGACGGGGCGCGTGGTGAACATCTCGATGCAGGGACTCGTGGACGCCTCGAGCCACATGTCCCGGTGGCTGGCCCGAGTGCCGGCCGAGGTGAATCGGCACATCACCCTGGG
>SKKH01000061.1 GCA_007121555.1 Gemmatimonadota bacterium
TCCCCAGGATCCCGCGGGGTTCCGCTCCGCTGAGGACGAAGGTGTTCACATCCCGGATGGGCATGGAGCTCGAGACGAACAGCAGGTCTTCGGACCTGAGATGGGGTACGAGCCGGAAGGGGACCTCCCCCTCCATCCCGTCCTCTCCGGAGAACCAGTTCTCCAGCGCCTGCCGAGCACCCCCATCCAAAGCGCGCCACGCCTTCACCCATCCCTCCTGCCACCGGAGCGAGTCCCCCGGGGACTCGTCCGCCTTGGTGTCCTGGTCGGTGAGCGTGTCCAGGAGCGCCCCGGCATCCGCGGGAATCACCTCGTCTGCCACGGCAAGGTGGTCCTTCTGCGCGCCTCCCGGATCCAGGACCAGATGCCAGGGAGGATCATGTCCCGTCGAAAGGGCGAGGAACCAGTCCAGCAGCGCACCGGATGTGGGCGACCGCCCCACCCGTAGAATGAGATCGGGCGCGAGGCGGTGACGGAGGGCCGGGTCCCCCAGCGCCAGATCGTAGCCCCCCACCACCACGGGAGTGGTCCGGTCGAGATCCGCGCCTCCGTCGCTTCCTTCCGGTCCAGAGGACGCAGGCGGATCGGCAAGCTCGGAGGGAAACCGAGCCCCGGACAGTGGATCGGCCAGAAGGGGGATCTGAAACCTGGCTGAAAATCGTCGCAGCGCTCCACCGACTTCCCAGGAACGGGGGAGGGCCCCGGCCACCAGGAGGGGCCGTCGCGCTCGGCTGATCCGCAGGGTGATGCCCTCGACCACTCCGTCTCCGACTCGGCACCGACCCGGGTGGATCCGCGTAAAGGGCCGACCCCCGGGGCGTCCCTCCAGGCCCAGACCCGCCGGGCCACCCAACCCTCCCGAGGTGTCTCGAGCAGCCGGATGGACCGGCTCCAGCGGCTTTTCGAAGGGAAGGTTCAGGTGGGCCGCTCCCCCCGTTCCTCCCCGGGCAGCCGCAACGGCCTGAGCCACCACCGATCGGAGGTGTCGAAGGGTCCGGTCCGAGAGCTCGGCAGGGGAGAGCTCCCGGTAGAAAGTGGGATATCGACCGAAGATCCGCTCCTGGTCGACGGCCTGGTTGGCGTCGGACCCCCGCAGGCGGGGAGGGCGATCGGCGGTGATCAGGAGAAGGGGTGTTTCAGAGAGCGAAGCTTCGACCACGGCCGGCAGGAGGTTGGCCACTGCGGTCCCGGACGTGGTGATCACGACCGCAGGGCGACCGGTGGCCTTCCCCACCCCCAGCGCCATGAAGGCGGCGGATCGCTCGTCGATCTGTACCACCACCCGGAGCTCGGAACGGGCCGCCACAGCCATGACGAGGGGAGTGGACCGGGAGCCGGGAGCCACGACGACCTCCCGGACTCCGGTTCGTACCATTTCGTCCACGAGCACCCGCGCCCAGACCTCGTTCGGCCTCACCCCGCTCATCCCTCGTCGACCCCCGCCCCCAGGGCGGCAAGCGCCGGCTCGAACTTCAGCGTCGTCTCATCCCATTCCGCCTCGGGGTCGGAGCCGGGAACGATCCCAGCGCCCGCGAAAAGCCGCCATCTGCGCCCGCTCCCCACCGCCGAGCGCAGCGCCGGCACGAAATCCCCGTCGCCGGCCCCGTCGAACCACCCCACGGGCCCGGCGTACCATCCGCGGTCGAAGGGCTCCACCTCACGGATCAGGCGGAGGGCCTCATCCCGAGGTCGACCACATACGGCCGGGGTGGGGTGCAGGGCCTCCACCAGGGAGAGCACGTCCTCTCCCTCGACGGCACGTCCCTGGATCACGCTCTCGAGGTGCTGGATCCGAGCCAGCCGGAGGATCCGAGGTGCGGAGTCCACCTTCATCTCGGTGAGGCGCGGCTCGAGCACCTCGATCATCTCTTCCTCGGTGAGGCTGTGCTCCACCCGATCCTTCGGGCTCTCCATGAGGTGTCGGGCCAGCAGGCGATCGTGGTCCCGGTCCGCGCCCCGACCCGCCGAGCCCGCCACCGCGGTGGCCTGGAAGTGCCGACCCCGGAGTTCAGCCAGGACCTCCGGGGCGGCCCCCATGAAGGCCCTCTCTCCCTGGAGCTCCATGAAGAAGACGTGGGCGCGGGGATTTTCCCTGCGCAGAGCCGAAAGGACCCGGAGCGGGTCGAGGGGCGAGGGGAAATGGGCGTCCAGGATCCTGGACAGAACGGCCTTCTCCACGGCGCCGTCCGCGGCCGCGGACAGTACTGAGCGTACGGCGGTGCGCCAGCGGCGGAGCGCCCCCGGATCCGTGACCTGGAGACGCTCCACCTCGGGCACCGGTCCCGGCACGGGATCCAGGTCGGTCCTGGGCGGGGCACCGTTCGTCCGAAGGAGGCTTTCGGCCAGCTCCCTGATCCCTTCTCCCCCATCCGGGTCGCTCTCCGGTGCCCAGCTCGTGAGCCAGGTGCCCCCCGGCCCGGACGAAAGCACGACCCTGGGCAGGACGAAGGCGGCGGCGGGAAAGCCGGACCAGTGTCCGTTCCCGCCGGGCTCGTCCAGGAAGGAGAAGCCGCCGAAGAATCGGGGTCGAGCCAGGGCCCCCGCCTCGCCATCGGCCCAGCCGGCCAGGAGCTCCCGGCTCCGCCTGCGCACCTGCCCGAAACGACTCTCACTCAGGTCGTGCCCGGACACGCCGATGCGGGCCAGGGCTCCGCCCCAGGCGACCCAGCGGTCCCCTCGACCCCAGAACCCCCTGGGGCCGCCGGCGAACCGCCGGAGGAACTTCGCCGGATCGCCCATGACCAGTCGGAGATCCCATCTGGAGAGGAAGCTCCTCTCGAGGGATGCACGCTCCAGGTTGAGGTCGAGATCGGGCATGAGGGCGGGTGGGGAGGTCGGTGCGAGGGGCAGGGCATCGGAACGGGACCGGCTTCGGCGGTTTCCCAACCCCGGAATATAGCCGAACGATCCCTCCTTCCAACCGGACGCCGACCCACGCTCCGGGCTCGGCCCCGGCTCCGGGTCCCAGGAACCCTGGCCATTGTACCGGGTCTGGGAGACTCTTAGATTCGCCGCTCCTCTCCACCCACATCGCTCGGTGGGGGGTTCCGCCGTGCCCATCGCTCCCGGGTTTGCTCAGGACCTCTGAATGCCCACCTCCCTCCCGATCAACGATCCGGTCCTGATCTTCGCCCTCGCCATGGGGATCTTCCTCCTGGCCCCCCTCATCTTCGAGCGGATGAAGATCCCGGGCATCATCGGGCTCATCGTCTTCGGGGCCATCGTCGGCCCCAACATCCTGGGGCTCCTCGAGAGGGACTTCACCTTCGAGCTCCTGGGCCAGGTCGGGCTTCTCTACCTGATCTTCCTGGCCGGGCTCGAGCTGGACCTGAACCGGTTCAACGAGTACCGGAGTCGGAGCGTGGTGTTCGGGTTCCTCTCCTTCGGCTTCCCCATGGGGCTGAGCGTCGCGCTCATGCCCCTGCTGGGCTTCAGCCTCTCGGCCTCGCTCCTGATCGGAGCCATCATCGGGTCGCACACCCTCCTGGCCTACCCCGTGGTCAGCCGGCTGGGGATCGTGAAGAACCCGGCCATGATCACGGTGATCGGGGGGACGCTGGTCACGGACACCCTGGCCCTCACGGTGCTGGCCGTGGTAGCGGGGACCCTGGAGGGAGAGCTGAGCTTCTTCTTCTGGATCCAGCTCTTCGGCACCCTGGCCCTCTACGCCACCGTGGTCCTCATCGCCATCCCCCGGATCGGCCGGTGGTTCTTCCGGAATGTGCCGAGCCAGGCGCCTGCCGAGTTCATCTTTCTCATGGTGATCCTCTTCGCCACGGCGTGGGCCGCCCAGCTGGCCGGCGCGGAGCCCATCATCGGGGCCTTCCTGGCGGGCCTCACCCTGAACCGATTGATCCCCCTGAACGGCCCCACCATGACCCGGGTCCGCTTCGTGGGCAACGCCCTCTTCATTCCCTTCTTCCTCCTTTCGGTGGGCATGCTGGTGGACCCGGGGGTCCTCACCGAGAGCCTCGAGGTGTGGGTGGTGGCCGGCGCGCTGATCGTCCTGGTCCACCTGGGCAAGTTCCTGGGGGCCTGGTCGTCCAAGATGCTCTTCAAGTACGACCGGGACGAGGGACTGGCCATGTTCGGGCTCTCCTCGCCCCAGGCCGCGGCCACCCTGGCGGTGACCTTCGTTGGACTCGAGATCGGGCTCTTCGGTGAGGTGGTGGTGAACGCCGTCATCGTCATGATCCTGGTCACCGTCTTCGTGGGGCCGTCCGTGGTGGAGCGCTTCGGGAAGAAGCTGGCACTGAAGGAGGAGCGGAAGCCCTATGATCCCTCCGAGGCGCCGCGGCGAATCCTCATTCCCGTGTCCAACCCGGCCACCGCTGACGCGCTCATGGACATCGCCATATTCCTCCGGGGGAAGGGGTCGGAGGAGCCCCTCTACCCGCTGATGGTGGTGCGGGGGACGGAGCAGGGTTCGGAAGCCCAGGTGGCCGAAGCGGAGAAGATGCTCTCCCATGCGGTACTCTACGCGGCGGGGGCCGACGTGCCGGTCGCCCCCCTGACCCGGGTGGATCGGAACATCGCCACCGGCGTGTCCCGGGCCATGGCCGAGACCCGCACCTCCATCGTGGTGGTGGGGTGGGACGGCAGGCAGAGCGGGAGCCGGACGGCGGTCTTCGGTACGGTCCTGGACCAGCTCCTGGAACAGACCCGTCAGATGGTCATCGTGGCCAAGATGGGTCACCCCCTCAACACCACCCAGCGGATCGTGGTGGTGATCCCGCCCCGAGCCGACCGTCACCCCGGGTTCCTGGCTGCGGCGGGGGCGCTCAAGACTCTGGGTTCCGAGGTGGACGCCCGGTTTGAGGGGCTGGTCATCGAAGAGGACCCTGAGCGTTACCAGGCTCTCTTTCAGAAGGCCAAACCCGACCTTCCCATGGAGTTCGGCGCCGTTGAGGGTTGGGGACCACTCCTCTGGGAGCTTCGGACCCGACTGGAACCCCAGGACCTGGTGGTGGTCCTCAGCTCTCGCAGAGGAACCGTGACCTGGCACAGGGAGCTTGAGAAGCTCCCCGCACAGCTCTCCTCGCTGGTGCCGGAGAGCTTTCTGGTGGTGTATCCATCGGAGGTGGAGGTGGAGGGTGGCAGCCCCGAGCTGAGCTCCGAAAGCCTTCCCTTCTCACTCGAGCCGGAACGGGTGGTGTTCGAGCTCCCGGGCGGACACTACAGGGAGGCCATGAAGACGCTCCTGGCATCCCAGTTCGGAGAAGACCCGGAGATCCTGAGCGACATCTGCGACCGTCTCGCAGTGTCGGAAGAAGAGTTCTCGTCAGAGATCCGGCCCGGGGTGGCGCTCCCCCACGCCCTGGTGCCCGACCTCGAGGGGCCCCTCATGTTCCTGGGTGTGAGTCCGGACGGAATCCGTTTCCCCCACTGCGCGGAGCCGGTCCACCTGGTCTTCGTTCTGCTGGGCCCACAGGAGGAGCGGTACGAGCACCTCCGGCTGCTGACCCGGGTCGCCCGCATCGTGCGTCAGGCCGAGGATCTGGAGGAGCTTCGGGAAGCCCGGGATCTGGCGACTCTCTATCAGTGGTTCGTGAGCAAGCAACAGACGAAGGATGAAGACTCGACAGAGGTGAATCAGCAGGGGTGAACGGACCCCACCCAACCTCCCAACAGCACCCAGGTGGACAGCACGGCGATCACCGCCAGCATCCAGCCCGCCACCACGTCGCTCGGGTGGTGCACCCCCAGATAGCAGCGGGACACCCCCACCAGGAGTCCCGTGGAGACGAGGAGGCAGGACCCGACGAGGGGCCTGGCCGTCCGAAGCGCGAAGCGTCGACCGGACCAGCCCACCGTGGACTCGGTGGCACAGTGCACGATCTCCGGATCGAACCGCTCCAGGGCTCGCCGCTCGCTCCGGAAGGGAACGCGAGTCAGGAGAAGCTCGGGATAGACTGGAACGGGAACGCCCCCCA
>SKKH01000057.1 GCA_007121555.1 Gemmatimonadota bacterium
ACGTGGAGTACGAGTCGGACAACCGACACTACGCCCACGTGGACTGCCCGGGCCACGCCGACTACGTGAAGAACATGATCACGGGAGCGGCGCAGATGGACGGGGCGATCCTGGTGGTGAGTGCGGCGGACGGGCCGATGCCGCAGACGCGGGAGCACATCCTGCTGGCGCGTCAGGTGAATGTGCCGCACATCGTCGTGTTCATGAACAAGGTGGACATGGTGGATGACGAGGAATTGCTGGAGCTGGTGGAGCTCGAGGTGCGGGAGCTTCTGAGCGAGTATGAGTTCCCGGGCGACGACCTGCCGGTGATCAAGGGTTCGGCGCTGAAGGCGCTGGAGGCCAACGATCCGGACCACCCGGACGCGGCGTGCATCCAGGAGCTGATGGAGGCGCTGGACACGGCGATTCCGCAGCCGGAGCGGGACACGGAGAAGCCGTTCCTGATGCCGGTGGAGGACATCTTCACGATCACGGGGCGAGGCACGGTGGCCACGGGCCGGATCGAGCGAGGGGTCGTGAAGCCCCAGGAAGAGGTGGAGATGGTGGGGCTGAGCGCGGCGGCGGGCACGAAGACGGTGGTGACCGGGGTGGAGATGTTCCGGAAGCTGCTGGACGAGGGCCGGGCCGGAGACAACGTGGGGCTGCTGCTGCGGGGGGTGAAGAAGGAGGACGTGGAGCGGGGGATGGTGCTGGCGAAGCCGGGATCGATCAAGCCGCACACGAAGTTCAAGGCGGAGGTGTACATCCTGACGAAGGAAGAGGGAGGTCGCCACACGCCGTTCTTCGACGGATACCGGCCGCAGTTCTACTTCCGGACGACGGACGTGACGGGATCGGCGCACCTCCCCGACGGAGTGGAGATGGTGATGCCGGGAGACAACGTGCAGATGGAGGTGGAGCTGATCAGCCCCATCGCCATGGAGAAGGAGCTTCGGTTCGCCATCCGCGAGGGTGGCCGCACCGTGGGCGCCGGCGTCGTCACCGAGATCATCGAGTAAGGGAGAGGTCATGCGAAACCAGATCACCCTCGCATGTCCAGAGTGCGAGGAACGAAATTACACCCAGACGAAAAACAAGCGCCTGCATCCAGAACGGGTGGAGTATCGGAAGTTCTGCCCGCGCTGTCGCAAGCACACCGTGCACAAGGAAACCAAGTAGGTCTCCATGGTTGCCCAGTTGAAGCGGGCCAACGAGTTCGTCCAGGAGTGCTGGGTCGAACTCCAACGGGTCACATGGCCCGATTGGCCCCAGCTCAAGAACGCCACACTGGTGGTGATCGTATTCTGCATTCTGGTGGCCGGGGTGATCTGGATCATGGATGTGGCCTCCCGCTTCCTCATCGATTTCATCATGGGAATCTTCGGAGCCTGAGGGCCCAATCATGGCGGAGGCAAAGTGGTACGCGGTTCAGAGTTATTCAGGCCACGAGAACAAGGTCCAGAAGCTCATCCAGCGGAAGATCGACGAAGAGCCCGGGGAGACTCCTGAAGAAAAGGAGCTCCAGGCCGTTCTGGTCCCGACCCAGGAGGTCATGGAGATCAAGAATGGCAAGCGGGTGGAGGTCACCAAGCGCCTGTACCCCGGCTACATCCTCGTGAAGATGGTCCTGAACGACCGGACGCGTCACGCCGTGAACAACATCCAGGGCGTGATCAAGTTCGTGGGTACGGGCCGCGACCCCCAGCCTCTCCGTGAGGAAGAGGTGAACAAGATCCTGGGCGTCAAGGTCGAGGGTGAGGCAGAGAAGGAAGAAGAGGTCCCCTTCCGCGCCGGACAGGTGGTGGAGGTGATTTCGGGTCCCTTCACCGACTTCTCCGGAAAGATCCAGGAAGTCTACGCGGACAAGGGTAAGGTCAAGGTCGAGGTCTCCCTCTTCGGGCGACCCACCTCGGTGGAGCTCGACTTCACCCAGCTCAAGGGTTACTGACGTCCGGCGGAGATCGATCCGCTGCGCCTCCCCTCAGGGGTCGGCGCCGGCGTCCACCATACTGAAGCACGCGAACGAAACTCGGAAGGGAACCAGCGATGGCGAAGAAGGTCACGGGATTCATCAAGTTGCACGTCCCCGGTGGGCAGGCCAATCCGGCACCCCCGGTGGGGCCCGCCCTGGGTGCCCACGGCGTGAACATCATGGAGTTCTGCAAGCAGTTCAACGCGCAGACCCAGCAGAAGGCCGGTCTCACGATTCCGGTGGAGATCACCGTCTTCGCCGATCGCTCCTTCACCTTCATCACGAAGACCCCGCCCGCCGCGGTCCTCCTGAAGAAGGCGGCCGGGCTCGAGAAGGCGTCCGGAGTCCCCAACCGGGACAAGGTCGCCACCGTGAGCCGGGAGCAGCTGCGTGAGATCGCGCAGACGAAGATGGAAGACCTGAACGCCCGGGACGAGGATGCGGCGATCCGGATGATCGCCGGGACCGCCCGGAGCATGGGGATCAACGTAGAGGGCTGAGGCCCTCACCCACCGCTGCGCTTCGCGTTCCCCGGAAGGGGAGTGGAGGGCGGCGTTCTTTTCCGGCCCAGACGGGGCCGGCGTCCGCTGAACCACCCGGTGCGAACCGCCACGGGTGGGAGGACGACACACGACGGTTCACCGCAATGCCCAAACAGGGAAAGAAGTATCGTGACGCTCGGGAGAACGTCCCGGTTGGCGTCAAATTCGCGCCCGGACAGGCGCTGGAGCTCGTCCGGGACCTTGCCTACGCCAATTTCGACGAGTCGGTGGAGGTGGCCACCCGCCTCTCCGTGGATCCCCGCAAGGCGGACCAGATCGTCCGCGGCACCGTGGTGCTTCCCCATGGAACGGGAAAGTCGGTGCGGGTCCTGGTCATCGCCGAGGGTGAGAAGGCCGACGACGCCCGCAACGCCGGCGCCGATTACGTCGGCTCCGAGTTCGTCGAGAAGATCCAGGGAGGCTGGCTCGACTTCGACGTAGTGGTCGCCACCCCGGATCAGATGGGGAAGGTCGGGCCCCTGGGTCGGATCCTCGGCCCCCGAGGCCTCATGCCCACGCCCAAGGCGGGCACGGTCACGATGGATGTGACCCGAGCCGTCTCGGACATCAAGGCGGGTAAGATCGAGTTCCGGGTGGACAAGTCCGGGAATCTCCACGCCCCCATCGGGAAGGTGTCCTTCGAGCTGGAGAAGCTGGAAGAGAACCTGGCGGCCTTCATGGATTCCGTCGTCCGGGCCCGTCCCGCAGCCGCCAAGGGTGGCTACGTCCAGAGCGTCACGGTCTCGAGCACCATGGGACCGGGCGTTTCCATCGAGCCCAACATCTACCGGCGGAGGCTGGCATGAAGCGCTCGGAAAAGGAAAGCTTCGTCGCTGAGTTCCAGAACCGGATCAAAGAGAATCCGACGTTCTATCTCACCGACTACAGCGGGCTCGACGTCAAGTCCATCACCGTGCTCCGCGACCGGCTCCACGAGTCGGGTGCGGACTATGTGGTGGTCAAGAACCGGCTCCTTCTCCGGGTCCTCGAGGCCTCGGAGACGGAGCTTCCGGACCTGTCGGAGCACCTGAAGGGACCCACGGCGGTGATCCTGGCCGGCGACGGCCCGGTCGGACCGGCCAAGGCATTGACCGAGTTCGCCAAGGATCACGACGACAGGCCTTCCTTCAAGGTGGGAGTCCTGGATCAAGCTCTGCTCGGTGCGGACAAGTTCCAGCGGCTGGCCAAGCTGCCCTCGAGAGAGGAGCTGCTGAGCCAACTGGCCGGAGCACTCCAGGCGCCCATGGCCGGACTGGCCGGCGCCCTGGAAGCGAAGCTGCAGGAGACCTCGGGTCTCCTGGAGGCCCTTCGGGAGAAGAAGGCGGAGGAGGAGTAGGCTCCACACACTGGGGATCGACCCCAGGGAGCTCTCCAGATCGTTCCTTCCGCGAGTCCGGGGCCGTCCACGGTCGAACGCAGGTTCGCAGGAAGGTGAGAAGCCCAACCCCCCGGTGAGAAGTCCGGGATCATCAAGGAGACACTGGTAATGGCTACCAAGCAGGAAGAACTGCTCGACACCATCGGGAACATGACCGTTCTCGAGCTGTCCGAGTTCGTAGAGGCGTTCAAAGACAAGTTCAATGTGACCGCCATGGCTGCCGCTGCGCCCGCTGCGGCCGCCGGCGCCGCCGCCGAGGTCGAAGAGGAGAAGGACGAGTTCGATGTCGTCCTCAAGGAGATCGGTGGCAAGAAGATCCAGGTCATCAAGGTGGTCCGCGAGGTCACCAGCCTGGGCCTGAAGGAGGCCAAGGAGCTGGTGGACGGTGCGCCGTCCACGGTCCGCGACGCCGTCTCGAAGGACGAGGCCGAGCAGATCAAGGCGAAGCTCGAAGAGCAGGGCGCGACGGTCGAGCTGAAGTAAAGCGGGAACGTCAACCCGCACCCGGGGTCCAATCACTCCCGGGGGGTACGGGCATTCGGGGGGGCGGCATGTGGCCGTCCCCCCCGATTTCCCCGGCCAATGTAACCCGGGCCTGCGTGGATCCCCGGCGCCGTCTGGCGCAACGGGGATCTTGGCGCTTGGCCTCATCTGTGTTTCAAATCACCGGACCGCTTTCCGGTCCGGACCTCAAGGGGGGTCTTAGTTGGAACTTCGCAATACTTCCCGTCCAGTGGTGGATTTTGCCAAACTCCACCCCATCATGCCGATGCCGAACCTGCTCGACGTTCAGCTCCGGTCCTTCGAAAAGCTGATTGAGCGGGAGGAAGACCCGGACAAGCAGTGGGATTTCAGCCTGGACCGAGTCTTCGGCGAGATCTTCCCCATCTCCGACGTCAACGAGAACTTCACCCTCGAGTACGTGTCCGCCGAGCTCGGCGACCCCAAGTACTCGGTGGAGGAGTGCATCGAGCGCGACATGACGTACGCGTCGCCCCTGAAGGCGACGCTGCGGCTGGTCGTCTGGGAGGATGTGGAAGAGGACGAGCGGCGGCCCAAGGACATCATCGAGAAGGAAGTGTATCTCGGTGATCTCCCCCTCCTGACGGAGCTGGGCACCTTCATCATCAACGGGGCGGAGCGGGTGGTGGTCAGCCAGCTGCACCGGTCCCCGGGCGTGGTGTTCGAAGAGAACATCCATCCCAACGGTTCGCGGCTGAACAGCGCCCGGATCATTCCCTTCCGGGGGTCGTGGGTGGAGTTCACCATCGACATCAACGACATCTGCTACGTCCACATCGACAAGAAGAAGAAGTTCCCGGCCACGGCCCTCCTCCGTGCCTTCGGGTACGGCGAGGACAGTGACCTCTATGCGCTCTTCTTCGAGCCCGAAGAGGTGAAGCTGTCCAAGTCCCACTTCGAGTCGGGTTCCGACATCGAGGGACTGGTCCTGGCCCAGGAGATCGTCAACGATGAGACGGGCGAGATCCTTCTGGAGCACGGCACCGAGCTGAATCAGGAGATGCTCAAGCGCCTGGAGCGCGCCGGCGAGAAGAAGATCCTCGTCTACCGCTCCGATGCGCCCTCCGATCGGGGCCAGAGCCCCATCGTGAAGCGGACCATCGCCAAGGACCCCACCACGAACGAGGAGGAGGCGCTCTACGCCATCTACTCCCTCCTTCGTCCCGGCGAGGCTCCGAACGTGGAGACGGCCCGGGAGGCCCTCGAGCGGGTCTTCTTCAACCCCAAGCGCTATGATCTGGGCCGGGTGGGTCGCTACAAGATCAACCAGCGGTTGGGGCTGGACACGTCCCGGGCGATCACGGTCCTGACCCGGGAAGACTTCGTCGCCATCCTCCGTTACCTCATCGAGCTGAGCGAGGGGCGGGGCTTCACCGACGACATCGACCACCTGGGCAACCGCCGGGTCCGGACGGTGGGTGAGCTCATTGCGAACCAGCTCTCCGTCGGACTCTCGCGGATGGCTCGCCTCGTGCGCGAGCGGATGTCCATCAACACCGATCCCGAGAAGATCTCCATCGACGACCTGGTGAACGCCCGGACCGTTTCGGCGGTCATCCAGGCCTTCTTCGGCTCGTCGCAGCTCTCCCAGTTCATGGATCAGACGAATCCGCTGGGCGAGATGACCCACAAGCGCCGGGTGTCGGCGCTGGGACCGGGCGGACTCTCCCGGGAGCGGGCGGGCTTCGAGGTCCGGGACGTGCACTATTCCCACTACGGGCGCCTCTGCCCGGTGGAGACCCCCGAGGGGCCGAACATCGGCCTCATCTCCTCGCTGACCACGAATGCCCGGGTCAACGAGCTGGGCTTCATCGAGACGCCCTACCGGAAGGTGATCGACGGAAAGGTCACCGACGAGATCGAGTGGCTCTCGGCCAATGAGGAGGAAGAAGTCCGGATCGCGCAGGCCAACGCGCCTCTCCGGCCCGACGGCAGCTTCGTCAACGAGTACATCCTCTGCCGGGAGCGGGGCGACTTCCCCCTCCTGCAGCCCAAGGACATCGACTACATGGACGTGGCCACCGACCAGCTGGTTTCGGTCGCGGCCGCCCTGATCCCCTTCCTGGAGCACGACGACGCGAACCGGGCCCTCATGGGTTCGAACATGCAGCGTCAGGCCGTGCCCCTCCTGTTCACCGACGCGCCCCAGGTGGGCACGGGGCTCGAGGCCAAGGTGGCCGAGGACTCCGGTGCGGTGATCACGGCGCGGCGAGGCGGAGAGGTGATCCATGTCACCGCCGATGAGATCGTGATCGACACCGGAGCGGTGGAGGTCAAGGAGGCGGATCAGCCCCTGGCCAAGCTGGCCCAGTTCGACCGGTACAAGCTCCGGAAGTTCTGGAGGACCAACCAGGACACCGCCATCAACCAGCGTCCCCTGGTCAAGAAGGGCCAGAAGGTGGACCAGGGCGAGATCCTGGCCGACGGCCCCTCCACCGATCACGGCGAGCTGGCGCTGGGCCGGAACCTGACCGTGGCCTTCATGCCCTGGTTCGGGTACAACTTCGAGGACGCCATCGTGCTCTCGGAGCGGCTGGTGAAGGACGACGTGCTCACCTCGATCCACATCCAGGAGCTGGAGCTCCACGTCCGCGACACCAAGCGGGGGATGGAAGAGATCACCCGGGAGATCCCCAACGTCTCGGAGGACGCCCTCACCGACATGGATGAGCGGGGGATCGTGCGCATCGGCGCCCGGGTCAAGAGCGGCGACGTCCTGGCCGGGAAGATCACGCCGAAGGGCGAGACCGAGCTCTCTCCCGAAGAGAAGCTCCTCACCGCCATCTTCGGTGAGAAGGCGAAGGACGTGAAGGATTCGTCGCTCCGCATTCCCCCGGGAATGAGCGGCGACGTCATCGACGTGAAGGTCTTCAGCCGCCGCATCGACGACCCCCTCCTGGAGAAGGAGCACGGGGCCCGGATCGGTGAGCTGCGTCAGTGGGAGCGCGACGAGATCCAGCGGATCAGCGAGGCCCGGGACGAAGAGCTCATGGAGCTGCTTCACCTCCAGACCGTCTCCCTCTGCCTCAGGAAGGGCACGGTGGAGCCCCTCATCTCCGAGGGAACCAAGCTCACAAAGGACGAGCTGGAGAAGCTGAAGCTGAGGGAGACCGATCTCTCCACACTGAAGGTGGAGAACAAGGAGGTCTCCGAGCGGGTCCGACGCCTGGTCGACGAGGCCCAGACCCGGATCGACAAGGTCCGCACGCGCACCGAGGAGCAGATCGACAAGGTCTTCCAGCCCGACGAGCTCCCGCCGGGTGTGGTCCAGCTCGTGAAGGTCTACATTGCCGAGAAGCGGAAGATCGCGGTAGGCGACAAGATGGCCGGCCGACACGGCAACAAGGGCATCATCGCCCGGATCGCTCCGGAAGAGGACATGCCCTTCCTTCCCGACGGCAGCTCGGTGGACATCGTGCTGAACCCGCTGGGCGTACCCTCACGGATGAACGTGGGGCAGGTGCTGGAAACCCACCTCGGGTGGGCTGCCAAGGTCCTGGGCTTCGAAGCCAAGACCCCGGTCTTCCAGGGCGCCTCGGAGAACGAGATCGGCCTCCTGCTCAAGCTGGCCGCACTGGCCTGGCTCACCGAGGCCCAGGGCCTCGATGTGGAGATCCCCTTCGCCGACATGTCCGCCCTCCGGCGGCTCGTCCTGGCCGCGCAGCGCGTGGACGACGACGCGAAGTCCAGCCTCGCCGCCGCCGCCACCAACGGTGCGTCGGCGGAGGTGAAGGAGCCCGAGGCGGCCGAGGACCGGTCTACCCTCCGGGGGATCGGGGCCAGCCTCGACGCGTATCTCACGGCCGACCTCCCTGCGGAGGAGGCCAAGGACGTCCAGGCGATCCCGGGCTTCGTGGAAGCCGTGGCCAGGGCGTGGGCCGAGCGGGAGGGGCAGAGCCTCGAGGAGGCGTTCCCCGCCGTTGCGGCCATCGCCGGTAAGAAGAAGCTGACCGAAGGGCTCGACGAAGCCGTGCTGGAGCTCATGGCGCGCGCCGAGATCCGCCCGGACGGGAAGATCTGGCTCCGGGACGGTCGGAGCGGACAGCGCTTCGACTTCCCCGTCTCCGTGGGCACGATGTACATGCTCAAGCTGGCCCACCTGGTCGACGACAAGATCCACGCCCGGAGCATCGGACCCTACTCCCTCGTCACGCAGCAGCCCCTGGCCGGTAAGGCCCAGTTCGGTGGGCAGCGCTTCGGGGAGATGGAGGTGTGGGCGCTGGAAGCCTACGGTGCGGCCCACACCCTCCAGGAGATCCTCACGGTGAAGTCCGACGACGTCTCGGGCCGGTCCAAGGTCTACGAGGCCATCGTGAAGGGCGACAACCTTCCGGATCCCGGGGTGCCCGAGTCGTTCAACGTCCTGGTGAAGGAACTCCAGGCGTTGGGACTCTCGGTGACCCTCGGCAGAAACGAATAGGCAAGGCCATTCCCGGCCGGCGGCCCCACGAGGGGTCGTCGGCCACGGCTTCGCTCGCTTGTAATACCCCTCTTATTCGGGAATCGAACGGATGATCGACTTTCCCCGGTCCAGAGAATCCCGCGGCTCGGATTTCGACTTCATTCAGCTTCGTATCGCGTCGGCAGACGAGATCCGGAGTTGGTCCTATGGCGAAGTCACCAAGCCCGAGACCATCAACTACCGCTCCTTCAAGCCGGAGAAGGATGGACTCTTCTGCGAGCGCATCTTCGGTCCCGTAAAGGACTGGGAGTGCCACTGCGGAAAGTTCAAGCGGATTCGCTTCCGAGGTCACGTGTGTGATCGGTGCGGCGTGGAGGTCACGCTGTCCAAGGTGCGTCGGGAGCGGATGGGCCATATCGAGCTCGCCGTTCCGGTGTGTCACATCTGGTTCTTCAAGACCCTCCCCTCCCAGCTCGGTTACCTGGTGGGGATGTCGCTGCGGGACCTGGAGAAGGTGATCTACTACGCGAACTACGTGGTCACCCATCCGGGAAAGCAGGACCTGGAGTACCTGGACCTCCTGGACGAGGACGAGTACTACGATCTCCGGGTGAAGGCCCGGGAAGAGGGCGACGAGGCCTTCAAGGCCCAGATCGGCGCGGATGCCGTACGGACGCTGCTCAAGCTGCTGGACACCCCCGAGCGCCACGTCATCCACAAGAACTCCGATGGGAAGGGTCTGGACCGGCTGGCCACCTGGCTGCGCCACGAGATCAAGACCGAGACCTCCCAGCACCGGAAGAAGAAGAAGCTGAAGCGCCTCAAGGTGGTGGACGCCCTGCGCAACTCGGGCCAGTCCATCGAGGGTCGCAACCGTCCGGAGTGGATGGTCATGGACGTGGTCCCGGTCATTCCCCCGGACCTTCGCCCCCTGGTGCCGCTGGACGGTGGCCGCTTCGCCACCTCAGACCTGAACGATCTCTACCGCCGGGTCATCAACCGGAACAACCGGCTCAAGAAGCTCATCGACATGAAGGCGCCCGAGGTCATCCTCCGCAACGAGAAGCGCATGCTTCAGGAAGCGGTGGACGCCCTCTTCGACAATGGACGCCGTTCCAAGGCGATCCGGGGTCGTGGCAAGCGCCCCCTCAAGTCGCTCTCGGACATGCTGAAGGGGAAGCAGGGACGGTTCCGTCAGAACCTGCTCGGAAAGCGCGTGGACTACTCGGGACGGTCCGTGATCGTGGTGGGCCCGGAGCTGAAGCTGCACCAGTGCGGCCTTCCCAAGGCCATGGCGGTGGAGCTCTTCAAGCCCTTCATCATCCATGAACTCGAACGCCGCGGTGAAGCCGAGACCGTGAAGCGGGCCAAGAAGATCGTGGAGAAGGAGGAGCCGGCGGTCTACGAGGTCCTGGAGGACATCATCCGGGACCATCCCGTGCTCCTGAACCGGGCGCCCACCCTGCATCGACTGGGAATCCAGGCCTTCGAGCCGGTCCTGGTGGAAGGGAAGGCGATCCGGGTCCACCCCCTGGTCTGTGCCGCCTTCAACGCCGACTTCGACGGCGACCAGATGGCCGTGCACCTGCCCCTCTCCTTCGAGGCGCAGCTCGAGGCCCGGGTGCTCATGCTCTCGTCGAACAACATCCTGCTGCCCTCCAACGGGCGGCCGGTGGCCTCACCGACCCAGGACATGGTCATCGGGGCCTTCTATCTGACCCGTGCGCCGCTGGCCATCCAGGCCGCCGAGCGGGTCGCGGGCGACACCAGCGCCGGGAAGGCGGCCAGGAAGCAGGCCAACGAGACCCTGGACGAGGCCTTCACCGATGCGCCCCGCTTCGGCACCTACGCCGATGTGGAGATGGCGCTGGTGCAGGAGCGGGCCGACTACCACTCCCTCTGCTGGTACTGGTTCCCTCGTCAGGACGAGATCAACCAGCCGTTGGAGGCAGACGATGGGGCCTTCCGTCCGCGGGGCCGCTGGATCCGGACGACCGTGGGTCGGGTGCTCTTCAACTCCATCATTCCCGACCGGATCGGCTACCGGAACTACACCTTCGGGAAGCGGGAGCTGGGTGACCTCGTCTTCGAGTGCTTCACCGGTGTGGGGCTGAAGGACACCACCGAGTTCCTGGACAACCTGAAGGACTTCGGTTTCCGCTACGCCACCATGGGTGGACTCAGCGTCGGAATCGAGGACATGGAGATTCCGCCGGAGAAGGTGGAGATCCTCCGGGACGCCGAGGAGCAGGTGGCGCGCTTCCAGCGGGCCTACGCCTCGGGCTTCATCTCCAACGGAGAGCGGTACAACAAGGTCATCGACACCTGGACCCACGCCAACAACGACGTGGCCGACGCCATGGTCCGGCGTCTGGAGCGCTCCAAGGGGGGCTTCAACCCGGTGTACATGATGATGGTGTCGGGAGCCCGGGGAAATCGGGACCAGATGCGTCAGCTCGCCGGAATGCGGGGCCTCATGGCCAAGCCGCAGAAGAAGCTCACCGGTGGGATCGGCGAGATCATCGAGAGCCCGATCAAGTCGAACTTCCGTGAGGGCCTGAGCGTGGTGGAGTACTTCATCTCCACCCACGGCGCCCGGAAGGGGCTGGCCGACACGGCGCTGAAGACCGCCGACGCCGGATACCTGACCCGTCGCCTCGTCGACGTGGCCCAGGACGTGACGGTGACCGAAGAGGATTGCGGCACCATCCTGGGGCTCCAGATGACGGCGCTGAAGGAGGGCGAGGACATCATCGAGCCCCTCCGCGACCGGATCGTCGGGAATGTGGCCCTGGAAGAGGTGGTCGATCCCCTCGACGGGGAACTCCTGGTCGAGGCCGGCGACATGATCCAGGAAAGTGCGGCCGACGCCATCGAGGCCGCGGGAATCCAGGCCGTGAAGATCCGGTCGGTTCTCACCTGCGAGGCCCGGCGGGGCGTCTGCCAGACCTGCTACGGCAGGAACCTGGCGACCATGGCCGAGGTGGACATCGGAGAGGCCGTGGGAATTCTGGCGGCCCAGTCCATCGGTGAGCCGGGGACCCAGCTCACCCTGCGGACCTTCCACATCGGAGGTACCGCCTCCCGGATCGCGGCCCAGACCCAGCGGAAGTCCAAGATGGACGGGACCATCGACCTGGAGCGGGTCACCACGGTCGAGACGAAGGACGAGGACCGGATCGTCACCGCTCGGGAGGGTCAGATCCTCCTGAAAACCAAGAGCGGTCAGATCCGAAGCCGCCTCTCCGTGCCCTATGGGGCCACCCTCATGGTCACCGAGGGGCAGGAGATCGAGGTGGGCGACCTCCTCTTCAGCTGGGATCCGTACTCGGAGCCCATCGTGGCCGACGCGCCCGGACACGTCCGGTTCGTCGACATCATCGAAGAGCAGACGATGCGCGAGGAGCTGGACGAGTCCACCGGTCGTCGTCAGATGGTCATCATCGAGGACCGGAACAAGAAGCTGCACCCCACCATCCAGCTCTGGGACAAGAAGAAGGACGGCAAGAAGCTCCGGGAGTACATCGTTCCCGTGGGCGCCCAGATCATCGTGAAGGACGGGCAGGCCGTGGACCCGGGTGAGTCGCTGGCCAAGATCAGCCGCGAGGTCTACAAGACCCGTGACATCACCGGGGGTCTGCCCCGGGTGGCCGAGCTCTTCGAGGCCCGGCGTCCCAAGGATCCGGCGGTCATCACCGAGATCGACGGGGCCGTACGCTTCGGCGACATCAAGCGAGGGAAGCGAGAGGTCATCATCACCCCGGATCTGGGTCCGGAGCGGACCTACGATGTGCCCGTGGGTAAGCACATGCGCGTCCACGAAGGGGACAACGTGCGAGCCGGGGACCGGCTCTCCGAGGGTCCCATCAACCCCCACGACATCCTGAGGATCAAGGGACCCCGGGCCGTGCAGGAGTACCTCCTGAACGAGATCCAGGAGGTCTACCGCCTCCAGGGCGTGAAGATCAACGACAAGCACATCGGGGTGATCGTTCGACAGATGCTCCAGAAGGTCCGGATCACCGATCCCGGCGACACCGACCTCCTGGAGGGCGAGAACGTCGACCGGATCGAATTCCGCGAAGTGAACCAGCGGGTTCTTCAGGGCGGCGAGAAGCCGGCCCGGTCCGAGCCCCTCCTCCTGGGCATCACCAAGGCGAGCCTCACCACCGAGAGCTTCATCTCGGCGGCCTCGTTCCAGGAGACGACCCGAGTCCTCACCGACGCCGCGGTCCGGGGCGCTCGCGATGACCTGAAGGGTCTGAAGGAGAACATCATCATCGGACACCTGATCCCGGCCGGTACCGGAGTCCACCGGTACTCGGACATCGAGTTCATGGTGGACGAGTCCTACTACGACGAGGAGATCCTCCCCCTCTCCGAGCCCGGTGGTCTGATCCCGGGTCTGGAGGAGGCGGCCAAGGGCGCCGCCGTCGACTGACCAGGCGGTCGGCAGGAGTGTGAAAAAAGTGAGGCCCGGGACCATTTCGGTTCCGGGCCTCGCTTCGTTTCGGGGGGCAGGGCAAAGAGGGCAGCTCCCGCACGGCCCTCCCGAGTTCAGACGGGGCCGCTTCTCCTTCGGTACGCTCCTCCTCGAGCTCAGACGGGGGCCGGCTCGTCTCCGGTGCGGGGGAGGAAGACCCGGAAGGTGGTGCCCCCACCCGGCCTGCTCTCCAGCCCGATCCCACCTCCCGCCTGCTGGACTTCGCCGAAGACGAAGGAGAGCCCCAGCCCTCGGCCCATGTCCTCGTCGCGGGTGGTGAAGAAGGGTTCGAAGGCCCGTGCCTGCACTTCCGGCGTCATCCCGTGGCCTTCGTCCTGGACGCTGATGACCACGTACTCCCCCGGGTTGATGGACTGGCCCGGGGCCACCTGCAGCGGTTCATCGAACGCCTGGACCTCGGTGCCGATGGTGAGGCGTCCGCCCTTCTTGGCCATGGCGTCGCGAGCGTTGAGGGCCAGGTTCATGAGGACCTGCTCCAGCTCGGTGCCGTCCATGGTGGTGACGCCGACCCGGGGTGCGGAACGCACCTCCAGCTTCAGGTTCTCGGGAAGCAGGCGGCTCAGCACCCGCTCCACCCCCCGGACCACCCAGCTCACCTCCACCGGTCCCTCGGACCGGACCTTCGGCCGGGTAGACGCCAGGAGCTTGCCGGTCAGACTCGCTCCCTCCAGCGCCGCGTGCTTGATCTGCTCCAGGTCGTCGCGGGACGGGTCGTCGGGCGCGGTAGTGGCAAGGAGGAGCTCGGTGTTGGCCTGGATCACCGAGAGGAGACTGTTGAAGTCATGGGCCACACCTCCGGCCAGCTTCCCCAGGATCTCCAGGCGCTGGGACCGGCCCAGTTCGTCTTCCATGGCACGGCGGAGCGTCATGTCCTGCAGGGTGCCCACCACCCGGGCCGGCTCGCCCCCCGTGTCCTCCAGTCGCTGCCCCTGCATCTCCAGGTGGGAGACCGTGCGGTCGCCGGGCCCCGCCCCTCCCGGCACCAGGCGACATTCGAAGCGGAAGGCCCGCCCGTCGTCCAGGACCTGGAGGACCGTCTGTCGGGCCCGTTCCCGGTCGTCGGGATGGACCCGCTGGAAGAAGTCGAAGAGGGTGGGGTCGGGTTCATCGGCTCCCATCCCCAGGAGGTCGCGGGCCTGCCTCGACCACCAGGTGGACCCGGTGGAGGGCTCGAACTCCCATCCGCCCACCTGGGCGATCCGCTCGGTGCGCATGAGGCGCTCCTGCATGACCCTCACCTGACCCAGGATCTCCTCCCGCTCCAGCTCCCGGGTGGCGATGGCCGTAATGATGCGAAGGGACTCGCTGGTCCGGTCCGACCAGTCCCGGGTCCGGTCGAGTTGGTCGAAAGCCATGAATCCCAGAAGCTCCCCGGAGCGCCGCCGGAGAGGAAAGGCTCGGACCGCCTGGATCCCCTGTTGCGCCATGAGCTCCCGTTCGGCCTCGGCCTCGGGAGGGAGGTCTTCGGGAGCGGTGACGCGAATGCCCTCGTCGGTGGCCAGTCGCTCGAGCCCCCACCCGTAGAGCTCGGTGGGGATGGACTCGAGCTCCTCCGTGAGGGACTGGACTCCGGGGGCACACCACTCGTGGGTGCTGTGCATCCAGCGGCCCTCGTCCCGGAAGCAGACGAGATAAGCCCGACTCACGCCCATTTCGGATCCCACGAGGGCCAGCAGCGACTCCAACGGGTCCTCCACCTCCGACGAAAGCAGGAGGTTCAGAGCCCGGATCAGGGAGGCTTCCGTGAAGTCGTCGCCCCCAGCACCGCTCGCCGGGGTCTTGTGTTCGGATGACGCGGGCACGGGGTCGCCGTCGCCGCCCTCCTGCCTTTCGGGGGATCCGTCCATGACTTCCTCGTGTGGTCCAGCACAAGCTTCGGCGGCTCGGAGATGGCCCCCCGAACGAGGGGGGGGGTCCCGGATGCCTGGGCCCGGAAGGACGTCGTCTGAGTGGAGGTGTGGAGGTCTGCCTGGATGACGCTACGCCGCGGACCGCCCCGGGGCAAGGAGGTCCCTGGGAGGGCGGGCCTGCGGTTGACATCGTCCAGCCCTGCCTATAGCTTATCCAGTCTCTGCCACGGAGGCTTTCCCAAGCGGTCCCACGCCGGAAGGTCCCACCTCTGCAGACGACCGGAACCCCCGCGCTGCGGCAGTCGAGCTAGCGCGGTTTTTTGACCACTGGGATGTGAGTTTTCATGCCGACGATCAGTCAGCTAGTACGAAAGGGCCGTAAAAAGGTCTCGAAGAAGAACAAGTCTCCGGCACTCCAGGGGAATCCCCAGAAGCGCGGAGTCTGCACGCGGGTCTATACCACCACCCCGAAGAAGCCGAATTCGGCGCTTCGAAAGGTGGCCCGTGTCCGACTCACCAACGGCTACGAGGTGACCTCGTACATCCCAGGTGAGGGACACAACCTACAGGAACACTCCATTGTTCTTATCCGAGGCGGTCGTGTGAAGGACCTCCCAGGTGTTCGATACCACACCATCCGGGGCACGCTGGACGCCTCGGGGGTGAGTGACCGCCGCCAGGGTCGTTCCAAGTACGGCGCAAAGAAGCCCAAGGGTTGAGCACACAGGATCTCAGGGTCGAGGACTAGAAAGTTATGAGCCGTCGTTCCAGGGCTGGACAGCACGTCGCAGGTGGCGATGCCCGATTTGAATCTCCCGTCGCCCTCAAGTTCATCAACAACCTGATGATGGGGGGAAAGAAGTCCACTGCCGAGAAGATCTTCTACGAGGCCATGGACGTCATCGAGGAGAAGTCGGGCCAGCCGGGCCTGCAGGTGTTCAATCAGGCCATCCAGAATGCCAAGCCGTCGCTCGAGGTGAAGAGCCGCCGCGTCGGGGGGGCCACATATCAGGTGCCCATCGAGGTTCGCCCCGAGCGGCGGACCGCAGTGGCCATCAAGTGGCTCATCGGATTCTCCCGGAACCGGCCCGAGCGCAGCATGGCCGAGCGGCTGGCCGCCGAACTCATGGCCGCCGGACGCAACGAAGGGTCCACCATCAAGAAGAAGGACGACGTGCACAGGATGGCCGAAGCCAACAAGGCCTTCGCCCATTACCGCTGGTAGGCGACCCCCAAGACCGGCCAGGGCGCGCAGGGGGCTCCATCCCTCTGCGCGTTTGTGCGCAGTGAAACCGAACCAATTGGCAACTCAGAGATAGATCGATGCCCAGGCAGACACCGCTAAAGAAGCTCCGGAACATCGGCATCATGGCTCACATCGATGCCGGGAAGACCACCACCACCGAGCGGATTCTCTTCTACACGGGGAGGCTCCACCGGATGGGGGAGGTCCATGACGGCGGTGCCACCATGGACTGGATGGAGCAGGAGCAGGAGCGGGGGATCACCATCACCTCCGCAGCCACGACTGCGTTCTGGACCCGGTTCGACACCGAGTACCGGATCAACATCATCGACACCCCCGGCCACGTGGACTTCACCGTCGAGGTGGAGCGCTCGCTCCGGGTCCTCGATGGTTCGGTCGCCGTGTTCTGTGCGGTGGCGGGTGTGGAGCCCCAGTCGGAGACCGTCTGGCGGCAGGCCGACCGCTACGGAGTGCCCCGGATCGCCTTCGTGAACAAGATGGACCGGGTGGGCGCCGACTTCGACAACGTGGTCGAGATGATGCGCGACCGGCTGAAGGCCAACGCCCACCCCGTCCAGTATCCGGTCGGGGCCGGCGAGAGCTTCACCGGGATCATCGACCTGGTCAGCAGGAAGGCGATCATCTACGACGACGAGCTGGGCTCGGAGTGGCACGAGGAAGAGATTCCGGCCGAGCTGCAGGATCGCTGCGCCGAGCTGCGCGAGGCGGTCATCGAAGAGGCCATGGGTCACGATGACGTCCTCATGGAGAAGTACCTCGAGGGCGAGGAACTGACCGACGACGAGATCCGCTCCGCCATCCGGAAGGCCACCCTGTCCGGGGACATGTTCCCGGTCTTCTGTGGGTCCGCCTTCAAGAACAAGGGCGTGCAGGTGCTCCTGGACGGGGTCATCGACTACCTCCCCTCGCCCCTCGACGTGGAGGCCATCGAAGGTCACGCGCCGGGAGCCGACGAGGAGGACGAAGAGCCCGAGATCATGTACCGGAAGGCCGACGACGACGAGCCGTTCGCGGCGCTGGCGTTCAAGATCGCCACCGACCCCTACGTGGGGAAGCTGACCTTCTTCCGGGTCTACTCCGGCTCGCTGCCCTCGGGCTCCTACGTCTACAACGCGACCCAGGACAAGCGGGAGCGGGTGGGCCGGATTCTCCAGATGCACGCGAACAAGCGGGAGGAGCGCGACGAGGTCTACGCCGGCGACATCGCGGCGGCCATCGGGCTCAAGGAGGTTCGGACCGGAGACACCCTCTGCGACCCGGACCACCTGATCGTGCTCGAGAGCATGAACTTCCCCGAGCCCGTCATCGCCGTGGCCATCGAGCCCAAGACGAAGGCGGACCAGGACAAGCTCTCCACCGGGCTTCAGAAGCTGGCCGAGGAGGACCCCACCTTCCGCGTCCACACGGACCCCGAGACGAACCAGACGATCATTCAGGGGATGGGCGAGCTCCATCTCGAGATCATCGTGGATCGTCTCAAGCGGGAGTTCGGCGTCGAGGCCAACATCGGTCGCCCCCAGGTGGCCTACCGGGAAACGGTGCGCAACCCCGTGGAGAAGATCGAAGGGAAGTTCGTCCGGCAGACCGGTGGTCGTGGACAGTACGGCCACGTGGTCATCAACCTGACGCCAGGTGAGCCCGGATCCGGCTTCGTCTTCGAGAACAAGATCGTGGGGGGCTCGATCCCCCGGGAATACATCCCCTCGGTCGAGGCCGGCGTGAAAGAGGCCATGACGACGGGAGTCGTGGCCGGGTATCCGATCATCGATCTGAGTGTGCAGCTCATCGATGGTTCCTACCACGATGTGGACTCCAACGAGATGGCCTTCAAGATCGCCGGTTCCATGGCGCTGAAGGCGGCGGTGAAGCGGGCCAAGCCCGTGCTCCTGGAGCCCATCATGGATGTGGAGGTGGTGACGCCGGCGGATTACATGGGCGACATCATCGGAGACCTCTCGGCGCGGCGCGGGAAGGTGGAAGGGATGAACGACCGGGCCGGTGCCCGGGTCATCTCGGCCTTCGTGCCCCTGGGCGAAATGTTCGGCTACTCCACCACCCTGCGCTCCATGAGCCAGGGCCGGGCGGCGTACACGATGCAGTTCGCCCACTACGAAGAGGTTCCGAAGTCGGTCTCCGAGGAGATCGCGACCCAGAACGGCGGCAGCAACGCATAACGCAGCGCCCCGCCGACCGGCGGGAGCGACACAGGACACCAGGACCCGAACCAGGAAAGAGGCAGTCATGGCCAAGGCGAAATTCGAGCGAACGAAGCCCCATGTGAACGTGGGAACGATTGGACACGTGGACCACGGAAAGACGACGCTGACGGCTGCGATCACAGAGATCCAGGC
>SKKH01000282.1 GCA_007121555.1 Gemmatimonadota bacterium
CATCGACGTGACCGCGCCGGACTCACAGCTCCGGATCGACGAGACCATGCAGCTCACCGCAGTGGTCCGGGATCCCGAGGGAGAGGAGATTCCCGGCGCCGCCGTCGCCTGGTCCTCGTCCAACGAGGGCAGGGCCACAGTGACCTCCGGTGGTCAGGTGACCGGTGCAGGGGTGGGGACGGTGACCATCACCGCCGAGTCCAACGGGGTCTCCGGCCAGGTTCAGCTCGAGGTCATCCTCGCCCCCACCATCGAGTCGGTGAGCCCGGGAACCCTGGAGCCGGGCGAAGAGGCCACCATCACCGGTCAGAACTTCAGCGCCTCCGCCAGTGGGAACCAGGTGTCGATCCATGGAATCCGCGCCTCCGTGCTCTCAGCCAGCGAGACCTCCCTCACCATTCGGCTGCCCGATTTCCTGTGCCGTCCTCAGGGGCTCGCGCCCGTCGTCGTCGTGGTGGGAAGCGGAAGCAGCGTAGCCTTTTCCCACCCCTTCCGCCCGGGAGCGGGAATGGAGCTCCACCCCGGAGAGTTTCAGGTCATCCAGGCTCCCGAAGAGCTCTGCCTGCTTCTGGACGGGGGGAGTGGGGGAGCCGAGTACCTGGTCGGAGCCCAGTCCGCGAGCCGCACGGCCTCGTCCCGGACCACCGTCCGCCTTCTGGGGTTCCGGGGCCAGAACCTGCCTGTGGCGACCAGCGGTTCCGTGGCGGGGCACCACGGGATCGGGGAGCCGGGGAGCAGAGCCCGGGAGGGCGCCACGAGCTTCCGCCAGGCGGTCCAGGCCGGGAGCGCCACTTCGACTCGGCGGGCCGGCATGAGTGCCGAGCGTCGGATCAGCGAACTGCGAGATGGATCACCCGGAGCACAGTCCGCCGATGACCGCTGGGCCCTCCATCGCCTCCAGGAGAGAGAGATCAGGGCACGGGACGCCCGAACCCTTCAGACCATGCTCGCCGGCGTTGGGCCCGGAGCACGGGCCGCCCCCTCGCAGGCACCTGTGAGAGTCTCCGCTGACTCCCAGCCCGGGGACACCGTTCAGGTCATGGTGCCGGACATCCGCACCGACAACCTCTGCCAGAACGGAGTGGAGACCACGACGGTGGTCCGCCGGGTAGGGCAGCGTTCGATCTGGCTCGAGGATGTGGAGAACCCCTCGGACGGGTTCACCTCGCAGGACTTCCAGCTCCTGGCCGACGAGTACGACAATCGGATCTTCGACCGGGTCGCCTCCACCTTCGGAGAGCCCACGGACGTGGACGGGAACGACCGGGTGGTCATCGTGGTGACCCGCCAGGTGAACGAGATGTCGGCCAACACCCTGGGCTTCGTGGTGGCCGCGGACTTCGCGTCTCTTCTGGATGTGAGCTGTCCCGGGGCGAATGGAGGCGAGTTCTACTACGCACGGGCGCCCGATCCAGGCGGCTCCATCGAGGACCCGGACGGGGAGTCCCGGGAGTATTCCCGCAACGCCGCCCGGTCCGACGCCCCCATCCTCCTGGCCCACGAGACCACCCACATCATTCAGTTCGGTCGGCGATTCCAGCTTCCCTCCTTCGACGGCGGTCAGGCCTCCTGGCTGCTGGAGGGGCAGGCCACCCTGGCCGAGGAGATCGTGGGGCACGACTACACCGGCAACGCCCCGCGACAGAACCTGGGGAGATCCACGGCCTTCCAGCAGGGAATCCCGACGAACACCAGCTGGTACGTAAACCCCTTCTTCGACCTCGCCGTGTACTACGGCGCCGCCTTCGACGACGACGATCAGCCCTTTCGCATGACTGGTGCTCCGGAGGAGTGTGGCTGGCTGAACCTCCAGGAGCCCGAACCCTGCATCTCCGGACGCATTGCCTACGGGGTGACCTGGTCTCTCCTCCGGTGGCTCTCCGATCACTTCCACGAGGAGTTCGCTGGAGGTGACGACGAGTTCCAGCAGCGCATCATCGACTCGCCCAGGTCCGGGTTCGCCACCCTGGAGGACGTCCTGGAACGCGACCTCCGTCCCCTCATGGGGCCCTGGGCCGCCAGCCACTACACCGACGGACGGGTCGAGGGCGGGGACCCTCTTCTGACCTTTCCCTCCTGGAATCTCCGAAACATCGAGCAGGGGCTGATCGAAGAGGCGCGACTGGTCCCGGACCGGAAGGGCTTCGAGTCGTTCGAGCGGGAGGCACTGGTGGCCGCCGGTTCGTCCCTCTATCAACTGGTGCACACGAACGGATCACACCCCCCGTTCGCCCTCTCGGCTCGGAGCGGCTCGGATGCGAGCCTTCCCGGCTTCATGCAGCTCTGGGTGGTGAGAATCCGATGAAAGAGACGAAGCACGCACGCCCGACGTCCCTCACGCTCAGGCGGCCCACACGAGGTGCTCTCGTCGTGCCACGGCCCGGAGCACCCCTGCGGCCGCGGGCCCTCCTTGCGGGGGGCTTCCTGGTCGCCCTCCTGGCGGTCGGATGTGGGGGAGACGCCCCACCCCCGGCCGAGGGAGATCCCGGCGCCCAGGCCGTCCCGGAGGAGACGATGTCCCCCGCCGAGGAGTCGCCGGCGATGACCGAGGAGCCCGATACCGCCCCGCCCTCCACTCCCACCGAGGAGACCCGGCCCGCCGAGACGAGGCCTCGGGCCGAGGCTGCAACCCCCGAGCCGGCCGGCGAGGAGGACGCGCCGGTGGAGCTGGAATCCGCCACGGGTGTGCTGGGGATCACCGGCACCGAGGCCACTCCCACCGCCGTGCTCCGCCGGGAAGAAGGGGGATCCCTGGGCCTCACCGGGACTCCGGCACGAGAACTCATGGCCCTCTCCGGCGCCACGGTTCGGGTAGAAGGCCGCAGGGCGGCCACTCCCGTGGGCCCGGGGCTCGAAGTCACCGGGTACGAACTCCTGGAGATCGAAGGCTCGGCCCCCCATCTGGGCATCCTGGAGCAGGATCCCGCAGGAAACTGGATCCTTCGCACCCAGGAGGGGGACGCCCTGCGACTCGTGGGACTTCCTCAGACCGGACTCCACCAGGGCATGAAGGTCTGGGTCATCGGCCAGATGGATGCCGAGGAGCAGTTTCTGGTGAACAGCTACGGGGTCGTGGCGATGGGTCCCGCCTCATGATAGGCTCCATCGCAGCTCTCCTGGGATTCATTGGAGTCAGCTTCCTGGCCAGCACCTCCGGAGCCGTCTTTCGCCCTGGCCGTTGGTACTATGAGGAGCTGAAGAAGCCCTCGTGGAATCCTCCCTCCTGGGTCTTCGCCCCGGTCTGGTCACTCCTCTTCCTGGTCATGTCGGTGGCCGCCTGGCTCGTCTGGCGGGAAGGAGGGTTCAGCGGGCTGGCCGGAGTGGGGCTCGCCCTCTTCCTGCTGCAGCTGGGGTTGAACTCCCTCTGGTCCTATCTCTTCTTCGGACGGGAAGACCCGCGAGCCGCCTTCTTCGAGGTCCTGTTCCTCTGGGCGGCCATCGCCGCCACCATGACGGTCTTCTGGATGGTCCGACCCCTGGCCGGAGCCCTCCTTGTGCCGTATCTGCTCTGGGTTAGCTTCGCTTCGTACCTGAACTTCACGATCTGGCGGCTCAACCCCCAGAACGCCCACACGAAGGTCAAGGAAGGGATCCCATCGCAAAGCTGAACTCGAAGCAGCGAGCCCACCTCCGCTCTCTAGCCCACCACCTGAAGCCCATCCTCCAGCTCGGCGCGGACGGGGCGAGCCCCGCCTTCCTGGAGTCGGTGGACGAGGCCTTCAACAACAGGGAGCTCCTGAAGGTGAAGGTTCTGGACACAGCCCCCCTGGAGCAGAAGGAGGCCGCCACGGCCGTGGCCCAGGGGCTGGCCGGGGTTCAGGTGGTCCAGGTCATTGGCAAAACCCTGGTTCTCTACCGCCCTCACCCCGAAGAACCGGAGATCCAGCTTCCGCGATAACGGGATCCGCCCCTGGGGAGGCGGGCACAGGCCCCTCCTCAGCGACCGGCCCCGTCCGACTCCTCCGCATCCGCGGCTCGGGGCTCCTCCAGAAGCCAGTGCTCGAACCAGCTCCGGGTCCGCTCCTGGCTGTCGGCGGCGAGCCAGGGCTCCCGGATCCCGTGGGCGCTCCGGGGATAGAGAACGAATTCCGAGGGCACTCCCATCTTCTGAAGCGCGCCGTACCACTGCTCCCCCTCACCCAGCGGAGTCCGGTAGTCCATCTCTCCGTGGATGACCAGGGTGGGTGCCGTCACGTTCTCCACGTACGAGATGGGTGAGAGCTCCCGGAAGAGCTCCCTCTCCTCGAAGGAGGCGCCGCCGAATGGGAGGTGCGGGAGGTTCGAATCGGTGGTCTTGGCCAGGCTCTCCCACTGGGAGATCGAGGCCCGGGTCACCGCCGCCGCGAAGAGGTCGGTCCGGGCGGTGAGCCAGTTCGTCATGTATCCGCCGTAGCTGCCTCCTGTGACCCCCAATCGATCCGGGTCGATGTCCGGGTAGGCGGCCAGGACCGCCTCCACCCCGGTCACGAAGTCTTCCTCGTCGACCACGCCCCAGCCGGCGTCGATGGCGTGCTTGAAGTCGTTGCCGTAGGTCGTGGAGCCCCGCGGATTGGGATAGAACACGTAGAATCCAGCGCCGGAGAGCACCTGGAAGAGGCCCATGAAGGTGTTCCGGTACGCCGAGTGGGGCCCCCCATGGATGCTCAGGATCATGGGATGACGGCCGCCCTCTTCGACGAAGGCCGGGGGGATGACCCAGCCCTCCACCTCGGTGCCGTCGGCCACGGTCCACCGGATGGGCTCCGCAGGCTGAATGGCCACCTCCGAGAGCCACTCGTCGTTGAAGCCCGTCACCCGCTCCTCTCCGGAGCCGTCCAGCCGGGCCACATGCGCCTCACCGGGACGGAGGGGATCGGAGGACACGTAGGCCATGAGTTCGTCGCCGTGGGAGATGGTCACACCACTCACGGTCCGGTCCCCCTCGGTCACCGCCTCCACCTGCCCCCCATCCGCCGCAATCCGGAAAAGGTGGGTGTTGCCCCTGACCCCGGCCGAAAAGCGGAGCTCCGAACCATCGGCGGACCAGGAGGGCGCGCCAGGGTCGTACCTCCACTCTCCTGTCAGGCCCCGCGGCTCGCCTGACGCGAGCCCGTCACCTCCCAGCTCCACCACCATGAGCTCCGGGGAGTCGAACCACGAGGCGTTGTGCAGGTAGGCGAGCCGGCCTCCATCCGGAGAAACCGCAGGAGAGGAGAAGCCCCCCTCCCCCTCCAGAACGATCCTGGGCTCCTCTCCGCTCCGGGCCGCCGCCAGGGAAAGGTGATAGATCCAGCTCGAGGGATGGAAGTTGAGCTCGTCGTGGGCCTCAGGATCCGCGGTGAAGTAGAAGCCGGTCCCATCCGGGCTCCACTCCACCCCACCCACCTCCATGGGGAGGTCGGTGAGCTGCTCCGCCTCCCCGCCCTCGGCCGGGACCACGAAGAGCTGGTCCCTGGGGCGGAGTTCGGGGTGGGGGAGCCAGTCCCGCTGCCCGTCCCGCTTGTACCGCCGGTTCGTCACGACGTGGCCATCGAATCGCGCGGCATCCAGGGTGCGGGAGATGGCGTCAGGCGCCACCGTTCCCGCCCCGTTCTCCTCATCCTCGTCCCGCTCCGGTGACTTCAGGAAGGCGATCCATTCCCCATCCGGCGACCAGATCGGCGGCCCCTCGACGCCCTCGATGGTGAAGGCCTCGCCTCCCACCGCACCCACACGAAGGAACCACACCGTCTGGTCCTCCTCCCCTCGCCGGGAGGTGAAGGAGAGGAGGGATCCGTCGGGCGACCAGCGGGGAGCCGAGGCGTCGCGGGTGGGATCGGTGAAGCGGATGGGATCTCCCTCCGGCTGCCCGTCCTCGAGGGGCTGCATCCAGATCGAGGTGCGCCGGTCGTTCTCCTCCTCGCGGATC
>SKKH01000157.1 GCA_007121555.1 Gemmatimonadota bacterium
CGATCCGGTTCCGCGAGGCCCTCCAGGAACGGGGGCCCCTCGTGCCCGCCCTCCGCCTGGTGAGGGCGGAGCGGGAGGCCCCGGAGGTCCTGGCACAGATCGCCGCCTTCCAGACGGCCCGTAACGTGGTCGCCATCAGCTTCGGCGCCATCGTCCTGCTCCCGGATCGGGGAGTTCCCATTCCGGGATCGGAGGATGACCCTGGGTTGGGCCGGGTGCCCGCCGAAGGTCGGCTCATCGCGATCCCCCAGGTGCTCGCGGATCGGTTGGCCCGGGAACCGGGTCGTCCCGAGCCCTCCGATCCCGACGCCCGGGAGGATTCGGGAGGGCGGGCCGTCGAGGCGTTGAGGGAGATGCTGGCTGTCGAGACGGCTCGGGTGGATCAGCTCGAGGGTCGGGTCGCCCGACGGGAGGAGAGGATCGCTGAGCTGGAGGAGGAACGGCGGGGCATCGCGGCCGAGCTGGCCGAGGCAAAGGAGGCGCTGGAGGTCCTCCGGAAGAGCGAGGAGAGCTCCCCCCGCGTGGACAGCCTGGCCGGGGCGATCTCCGGTGCGTTGAACGAGGCCCGCTCCCTGGGCGGCCTGGAGCTGTCGAACGCCGAGATCCGGCTCCGGGGGATCGTCTCCGAGGCTGGATCCCGGTTCCACCCCCTCGACGCCGCGGAGGCCCGGACGATCCGTCCGGAGAACGTCTCCGAGCTCACCCTGAGGTTGAGTACCCCGAGGCCCGAGGACGCACCTTCGGAGGTGGTCCCCGACGTGATCGGTCAGACTGTCGGTTCGGCCCGACGGCGGGCCCTGGCCGTGGGACTCGGGCTCGACGTCATCGAGGAGGTGACTGAAGGTCGGCCCGCCGGGGCCATCGTGTCGCAGGCCCCCGAACCCGGTGAGCCCGTGGGCGAAGCCCGGGGCAAGCTCAGCGTCGTGGTCGCCGTTCCCCGCTCCCCCGATCCGGAGTCCCAATGAGCGAGATCAGTCGCCTGGTGAGCGACATCACCGCCGCACCTCTGGGCCGGATCATCGCCTCGGTGGGCGAAGGTGTGGCCGAGGCCCAGAGGGCCCTGGACAGCCAGGCCCTCGAGCAGCTCCTGGCCCTTTATTCGCAGAATGACGCAGGCACGCGGCTCCTCAGGGAGAGCGGGTGGCGCCCCACCTTCTACACACTCCCCGAGACCGAGGGTGAGGTGAAGGTGGCCCTCAGCCTGTCGCAGTCCGAGCCGGATGGGGGGGGCGGTGAGGCCGAAGGACGAGGAAGTCTGCCCGGGCTCGGGGGCGGATCCCTTCCCCTTTCCGGCGCCGCCGTGAGGGCCGGCACCCGGATCACGCCTTCGCTCAGTCGGGCCCTGTCCGCCAAGCCCACGAAGCTATACGCCACCCCGGTGGATGGGAGCTACCGGAACCGGTTCGGCTTCGAGGGCTCGGTGAGCGCCACGATCCGTTTCCGGATCGTGCCCGTACCCCCGCCTCCCGAGGCGGACCGGATGCGTGTCGTGCCCGACCTCGAGGGGATGGAGGTGGCCGAGGCGGCTCGTCTTCTCGAGGACTTCGATCTTCGACTCGAGGTCGACGAGGGAGGCGACGCCCGCATCGTCGGCCAGTCACCCGAACCCGGGACCGTGGTCCGGGTGGGAGACGTGGTCCGGATCGAAGTGGAAGGCTGAGACCGCGGCTCTTGGGCCCTCGCCTTCAGCTCACCAGAATGAGGACGAGCAGGATGATGATCACGGCGGCGACACTGATGGTGATGGTTCCGAGCCCGTTCTGCATGAACGGGCTCACCTTCGCCACCAGGGGCGCGAGCTGCTCCATCTGCTGATCACTGAGACTGGCCGCGGCGGATTCCACCTGGCCGAGGTTGATCCCCCGGTCCCGAGCGAGTTCCTGAACCTGCGGCTGGGAGAGCAGCTGGGCCAACTCGGCGCGCTGTTGATCCACCCTCGATTCGTGCCCGGTCAGGGCGTCGTCCATGGCGGCCAGAGTGAGGACTCGACCGTCCACAGCGCCTGAAGACTCCTGGGCCACCAGGGGAGCAGCGCACAGCAGCCCGAGGACGAGGGCTATGGAGGATGTGTTCACAATTCGCATGAGGTGTCCCTGTCAAATGAGGGTAGATTCGTCTGCCGCCAAGGGGTCCCGATTCCTTCCGATTCGAAATCTCGGCAAGGAGAGCCCCGGGGGACATTGTTCGACTGGGTGAAAATGGCGGGACGGTCAACGGAGGGAGGATGCTTCGGGGAGGTCCCTCGAAAGTCGTACTTCCTTCGAGGGTTGGATACGTGTCGTACACGCGGGGTGGCGCTTTTCGTATCTGGTATGGGTCAGGCCGCTGAGCGAGCAATGATGTGGCTTAGCATCTGGTCTGGATGCCGTCGCTCCGGCGGCGGGTTGGAGATTCGGTTGAACCATGCGACGTAGGGAGGAAGCCTCGACGTCGAGACGCCGTGGAACCGCCGAATCCATGTCTCGAATCGGGAACGCAGGTTGTTCAAGTTCTGGATGTGGAAGGGGCCATCGACACGCCCCTTGCTCGGGATGAGGCGACGGTGCGTGAATCCGAGCTCCGGGAGTGTCCAGATTTCTGGGGTCTGTCTGTTTTTCTGTGTAAAAGGCCATGGACCGGATCCTTCAGAAACCGGGTTCTCCAGCGATGCGCCGTGGAGATGTAAATGCCGCACCGCTCTGCATCGCCTCTCCTTTTCCAGGTCGCACAGGGTTTCAGGGGTCTACCCCTACGAAACGCGAAAAGCGCCCAAATGCCTTATGTTTTTGCGGGCACCAACCACGCGACTCCCGCGACACGAACCTCGCCAGCAGATCTCAGCCTGAGCCCCGACCCGTGGCCGCCTCCACCGGATCACTTCCCCCCTCCGAAAGATCGCCGGTGCCGAGCTGTCCACGGTCGTTGCCACCCCAGCAGAAGAGCCGCCCCTCGTCTCTGCTCGAGGCGCAGGTGGCCTCAGCCGCGAGCGAGAAGGATTCCACGTCGGAAAGCACGGGGACCCTCACGGGCCTGAGACTGCAGGAGCCGGCCGATCCGTCCGAACGGCAGGTGTCCGAGGCGCTGGTCCCGAGCTGACCCCGCTCGTTCCTCCCCCAGCACCAGAGGGAGCCCCCTTCGTCGCGAGCACACACATGCTGACCCGTTTCCGCCTTGGGCAAGGCGACCGAGGAGAACGGAGGGGTGTCAGCGTCTCGCAGCACCGGACGAAGGCCGCCGTCGGAGTGGGCCGTGCCGGTCCCGCGCTGCCCCCAGGAGTTGTCACCCCAGCACCAGACCTCACCCTCTTCGTCCAGAGCACAGGCGCTGTTGGCGCCTGCCGCCACCTGGACGAAGGGATGGCCCTGAGTCACCTCCCGGAGGATCTCCGTCGGCTCGACCACATTCCCGGCCGAGTCGCCATCGGAGTCTTCCTGGAACAGAGCGCCCCAGGCGTAGAGCCTCCCTTCGGCATCGAGGGCGAAGGTGGCCTGGGCCCCGGCATCGACCTGGACGAAGCTCCGGTCGCCCTGTTCGACGGAGACCGGTTCGTCGCTCCCCGAGGAGACCGATCCCGACCCGAGTTGGCCTCGCTCATTGCCGCCCCAGCACCATAGCTTCCCTTCCTCATCCAGAGCGCAGGCGTGGTCCTGGCCCACGGTGAGATCCTGGACCGGAGCACGATCGGGCCACTTCATGATGGACACGCGCCCTCCGCCTCCACCACGGGCCTGGGCGACCCGGCCCCAGCACCACAACTCCCCGCCCCGATCTACGGCGCAGGAAGACTCGGCTCCCGAAGCCAGAAGCCGAGGCCGGAGCCCCTCCGGGCCTGGAAGGGGGAACTCCACCGCCTCGCTGGGATCCTCGCGGACCTGTCCCGCGTCGTTGGCACCCCAGCAGTAGAGCGTGTCGTCGCGACTCAGAGCGCAGGCGTGCGCCGATCCCAGCGAAACCTGTGTGGCCGGAGAGGGGCGGATGCCGGCGACCTTCACTTCGGTGTCGATTTCGAACGGCTCACTGGTGACCCGGACGCGGTCGCCCGAGTCGGTGGGTACGCCCCCATCGCCGGGGATGAGGCTCCACTCGCCCTCCTCGCCCAGGCTTCGCTGATGAACCCTGAGCATGGGATTGAATACGCCCGGAGGTGTGTTCTGTACCTCTATGGTGACGTGGCCCCGGGCCGGAGCCGCCAGAGGTCCACCGGCCGGGCCGATCCGCCATCCGCTTCCCGGGACGCCTTCGGGGAGGCCCAGCTCCGCGGGGCTCCCCGGGAGAGGCTCCACATGGATTCGCGTTCGGGTGGCTACCGCCCCCTCGGGAAACTCGAGCTCCAGTGCCCCCTCCGAAAACACCAGGGTTCCACCGTCCGAGCCTACGGTGGTTCCTGCCGGTGCCACTTCGAGTTCCCGGGTGGCGGTCAGCCCATCCACTTCGAGCTCTATGGCCGCCTCGCCCTCACCCACCGCAGTGACCACCCCCTCCGACGACACGACGGCGACCTCGGAGTCGGAGGAGCTCCAGACCGGGAGGGGCGCCTCCTCCGGGAGGTCGTCCAGCCTCATCTCGTTCACCCGGCCCTCCAGGGGCTCTTCCTCTCCGACCTCGAGCAGGAGATCCGTCTCCTCCGCGAAGGCGACCGAGGTGACCTCAAAAGGATCCGGCTGAGGGTCGGGTTCAGCCGGCGTGGTGCCGTCGCCTCCGCAGGCGATCAGGGTCGTGGTCAGGGCGAGGACCAGGACCGAGAGGCCCGGGACACGAAGGGGAATGGGAGCACGGG
This sequence comes from Gemmatimonadota bacterium, assembly GCA_007121555.1. GTDB lineage: Bacteria > Gemmatimonadota > Gemmatimonadetes > Longimicrobiales > Gaopeijiaceae > PWLA01. Next base: position 4,757 of record SKKH01000157.1, read on the forward strand.
TGGAGATCTTCGACATCGCGCTTACCTCGGCGGTTTGAGGTCTCGCATTCGGAGGGGTGGCCGGTGCCGCCGACCTCCCTGAGTATCAGCAGAAAGTGATGGAATCAGAGTGTGGCAGCAACCGGCAGGAGAGGATCCGATCGTCCCTGAGGGCAATGAGGAACTCGGTCCGGTTCGCGGGCGGCTACGGCCATGAACCCCGTCCCGCCCGGGCGTCCTCGGCTCGGGCCCCAGGGGTGGAGCGAGGCTTCAGGAAGGCCAACCCGACAAAGACAGCGAAGCACCCCACGATCCCCAACACATTGACGAAGAGCAGGTTTCCATAACGCCCCTCCCCGATCTGGCCTGGAATCCACCCCAGAGCCAGCCCGATGCCCAGGATGAGCCCCAGTAGCACGCTGGCCAGGTAGCTGACCGAGCCCGGCCGCTTCCACCACCAGAGGACGAACACGGGGGTGAGGCCGATGACCATGGTTCCACTGACTGTGGTGGCGCTGAGGATGGCCGGACCCACGTGGACCATGGCTCCGCCCAGGAGGGCCAGGATCACCATGGTCGCTCGGGCCACCTGGATTCGATCCCATCCGGCCCCAGGGAGGAGGTCCAGCGCAGCGAGCTTCCCGGTGGAGGAAAACGCCGAGTCCAGGGTGGAGCTGGCGCTCGTGAGCATCATGACGTTCATGACCAGGACGGCGGGAAGGCCCAGCACCAGGGCGGTGTCGATGGTGGAGTTGCCCCCGATCCCTTCCATGTGGTTGAAGACGCCCACCAGCGAGAAGAGGGTGATGAAGACCACGCCCAGAATCCCTGCCGTGATGAATCCCCGCAGCATGGTTCGGGGCTTGGTCAAGAATCCCCGATCCGTCATGACGGGATCGTGGAATGGGTAGGAGAAGCACTGGATCAGTGCGACCAGGATGAGGTCCACCCCGCCCACCAGCGTCCAGGACCCGCTCTGCAGCATCTCCACCGAATCCCCCCGGGGAACGATGAAGGTGAGCAGGAGCATGAGGACGGCCACGGCCAGCCCCATCTGGAGAACATCGGTGATGATGCTCCCTCTGAACCCGCTCACAAGGGAGTAGCCCAGGACCAGGAGGGTGGTGACCCACGAGGCGATGA
>SKKH01000080.1 GCA_007121555.1 Gemmatimonadota bacterium
ATGGGGGCGCCATCGCCCTGACCCATCCTCTGGCGGCTTCCGGAGCCCGGATCAGCATCCATCTGCTGCATGAGCTGAGGCGACGGGGGGGGCGATTCGCGGTGGGATCAGCCTGCATCGGCGGAGGCCAGGGCGGAGCCGTGGTCGTGGAGGCGTTCGCCGGCGAGTAGTTCTGGGAGGTGATGAGAAGGCAGCGGTTTCAGGATCGAACTCAATTGAACCGGAGGCGTGGAGCGTGAGTGTTCAGAAGGTAGGAGTGGCCGGTTGCGGCCTCATGGGGAGTGGGATCGCCGAGGTGGCGGCCCGGGCGGGGAAGGACGTCGTCGTGCGGGAGGTGTCGAAGGAGGCGGTGGAGGCCGGGCGAGGCCGGATCGAGGCCTCCCTGACTCGGGCCCTCAAGAGGGAGAAGATTTCGTCTGAAGAACGAGACGAGGTCCTGGAACGAATCTCCTTCACACAGGATCTCGCCGACCTGGCCGATCGGGACCTGGTCATTGAAGCGATCATCGAGGAACTCGAGGCGAAGAACGAACTCTTCGGTACCCTGGATGAGCTCTGTGGCCCGGAGACCATCTTTGCGTCGAACACCTCGTCCCTCACCATCACGGAGATGGCGGCGGCTGTGAATCGGCCCGACCGGGTGGTGGGCCTTCACTTCTTCAATCCGGTCCCAGTCATGAAGCTGGTGGAGGTGGTCCGCACCATCGCGACCTCCGAGGAGGCCTTCGACCGCACCTTCGCGTTCGCACGTTCCCTGGGGAAGGAGCCCATTGCCGCCAAGGACAACTCGGGCTTCGTGGTCAACCTCCTCCTGGTGCCCTACATGCTGGATGCCATCCGGCAGCTCGAGCGGGGCGTAGCGTCCATGCGTGACATGGATACCGCCATGGTGCTGGGGTGTGGATATCCCATGGGGCCCTTTACCCTCTGTGACTTCGTGGGCAACGATACGACACTCCGGATCGCCGAGATCATGTTCGAGGAGTACCGGGAGGAGCGATATGCGCCGCCCCCGCTACTCAAGCGTCTCGTGGCCATGGGTCGATACGGGAGGAAGTCCGGGAAGGGGTTCTACGACTACTCCGGAGACGAGCCGACGCCTCTGCCCGTCTGATCCGGCGTGGGGTCTCGGCCACGAAAAAAACGACGACCCCCCGTTTGAATCGGGGGGTCGTCGTTTTTTTTCACGGACGCCCCTAGGACGGCAGGATCTTCACCGCCAGGGGGGGCGAGATGTCAGCGCCGCGGCCGCGTGTCCTTCCGCTGGCGCCGGCGTTCACGCCGGATGGCGGCTTCCTTCTTGCGCTTTCTCTGCGCGCTTGGCTTCTCGTAGAACCGACGCTTCCGAAGCTCAGAATAAAGTCCGGAGCGCTGGACTTTCCGCTTGAACTTGCGAAGGGCCCGCTCGAGGTTGTCGCCTTCCTGAACGATTACTTCCAAGACAATCACTCTCCTTGAACTGCTGCATTGACTCAGGCAACTGGATACTAACCTAGACGGTAAAGATACCAGCCAGCAGGTCTGGGATCAAGCCTCGGTGGGGTCGGGGAAGAAGCTTCCCTGGACCGCTCCCACCCCTGGCGTCCCCCCTTCGGACCGAGGCGCCGTCTCTCGATGGAGTGCATGGGTGTAGAGCCGGTACGCTTCCTCGTGCGCCAGGTAATCCTGGGCCCAGATCTCGAAGGTCGGCAGAGGCAGCAAGGCTTCGATTCGTTCGACCACCATCATGGCGAACTGGAGGCGGTCCCTGGCACCGAAATCGAAGCTCTGTCCATCCAGGATCCGGGTCACGGCGTGCTGGAAGTCCTCCGGGTCCACGAGGGTGATGAAATGGGCCACCTGGTCGATTCGATAGGAAGCATAGATCGAGCGGAGTTCTCGCAAGGTCCGCCCTTCCACCGCCTGTTCTTCCGACTCCCATTCTCCGGCCAGCTCCCTCGAGTTCGTTCGGAGCATCTCGTGGAACCACAACCGGAGCCGGGGGGGATCCCGGTCTTCTCGCTCCCGGGTGTGCAGGGCGGAAGAAAGTAGGCCGGAAAGAAGGGGGCGTCCCAGCCCCCTGGCCTTGCGGTCGATCTCTGCCTCCGAGGCCTCCAGGAAGATGTCGGCGGTTCGGATCTCCTCTGTTTCCGGGGATCCGTCTCCATCGCTGGGCCGGAAGGAGAAATATCCCTTCCACCGACCTCCGTCACCCTGAAACGTGACGAGAAAACAGGCCCAGGACTCTCCGTTGCGGTCGAGAAAGCCAACGGAGCGGCGATGATGTCGATCGGAGGTCACAGAAGATCCGAAGCTGGCGGCGAGGGTTGGGTCCGGCCACCGGTGAGACGAGGCCTTTGGGAGAAAGATGTCCGGCCCGAACGGAGGAGGCAAGGAAGGAATCTCTCTTGCGATCCCTGGAATCCCTGGGTTATGCTGGTCGTCCTCCCGTGCGGGGTGGCACCCGGTCGGGAGGATGGAAGTGACAAGTCAAACAAGAAAGAGCCCCCGGCTGGCAACCGGAGGCTCTCCTGAATGACGCGGACCTGACGAGCCCGGGACATTCCTCAATTGGCGTTGAGGGAAGTTTACGGTGCGTTCGATCCGGGTGTCAAGGGGAGCGTGTATCCGGGAGTGACTCTCCGGGGCTCCACCTCGACGCTCCGGTTCCTCTCCCGGGAGGGCCGGATCCGTCATACGGGGGAGTCGGTTGTCCGGCCTCCGGGCCTGAAACGGAGGTGGACGGATGCACCCTGTCACCCGGTCGGACCTCGATCTGCGGACTGAGCCGATCCTGAGTCCGTCCTCCCAGATTGAGCTCACTCGTGCGATCGTGCGCTACGAGCCGAGCGGAGTCAGGAGTGGTCCCGGAGGCCTCCTCGAGGATCTCGGCCTGGGTGTGGTTCTCTCCGAGACCTCCGACGGTTCCCGGGAAATGCTGGACCTGGGCAGCGGTCGCCGTTCGACCATGGTCCTCCAGGGACCTCTCGTGATCCTGGGGTGGGTCTTCTCCGCAACGCTCTCAAGACTCCTCCGCCACGGGATCGAAGAGGAGGAGGTGCTTCGGCGCATCACCGTTCCCATGGCCACCAGGGTCCTGGGGGAGGCCGGCTTCAATTCCCACACGCGCCCCCTCCTCCTCCGGCTCGGTTTCCGGGACCTGGCCCGGGATCTGGATCCCCACGAGGGCGCGGCCATTCGGTTCCTTCTCCCTGGTGGTGGGATCGCTCGGCTCCACCTGGACTACGACCACGCCGTGGTGGGCGTCGGAATCCCGGACGTCCGATTCACCGACGTTCTTGTGGACTCGCTCGAGGCGGCCTTTCCTGATGTGGGGATCCTCCATGAGCAGGCCATCGAGGGGTCCGGAGTTCGTACCTGTCGCCTTCCTTTCCGACTTCCGGAGAACCTGAGGGCGGCGCGCGCTCTGCTGGCCCGGATTCGGAGGGGAAGCCTTCACCTCCTGGCTCGCTTCGAACCGGAACGCCATCGAGCCGTGCAGGATCAACTCGAGGTGTTCGGCGCGCGCGACTCCCTGGCTCGCCTCGCGGAGAGTGTCGGACCGGTCGACCTTGCCCGTGCGGCCTCGTCTTCCGGCTTACGTCGGCCCCATCCCCTCGAGTCGAGCTCGGGCGCGTCTTCGGGCTCTCAGACCGATGGAGCCTGGCCACCCGCCGCTCTGACGAGCCAGAGGGTCCACTGATGTCCCCTGACCAGCAGGCCAGCATCGATCCAGCTTCTCCGACCGACCTGTCCCGCTCGACGGGCCGGAGAGGGCGCGGACTGTCTCCGAATCATCCGCCACCTTCTCCTCCCGGCCTCGTGGGTCTCGAGAGCTTGTACGAGAGGTACTGCGACCGACAGGCGAGAGAGCTCCTGCAATTGATCCCCAGGGAAGGGTTGAGGGCCCTGGCTCAGCGGGCGCGGCGTGAATGGGCCCCCGAGGAGGATCCAGAGAACGGGATTGCCGACCCTCTGGCTCGGGCCGTCCGGATGGCTCGGCGTCTCCTGCCTCTCCCTCCCTACCCGGTCTGGATACGGGCGTACGTGGAGGACCGTGCGCCCTTTCTGGAGGCTCTGGGGATCGAGGACTCGCCTGTGAGACGGGAGCCGGTCCTGGTCGAAGTTCGGTCACTTCCCGGCGGCTGGACCTCGGGCCTTCATCTCTACAAGCGAGAGGGTGAGTGGAGGGGCTTCCTTCAATTCACCCGAGGGTTTGGGAGGGGTGAGGTGCACCGGACTGCCGAAATCTTCCGGGGAGGGGCACCGAGGGAGATCCGACAGAGATTCAGGGAGTACCGTCCGGCCACCCTGGAGGCCTTCCTCCGGTCAATTCGTCCTTGAGTCGGGATGGATCCGTTTTTTTGAATTCTGCATCCAGACCGAGGCCGTGCTTTTCATAAACTGGTGGCCGGAAGAGGGTGTGGCTACTGGTATTCTCCGATGAAAATTTGAAAAAAAATCCCAGGTAACAATTCCGGAACACCTGATTTCGGTTTTTCGTGGGCATCCTAAGTCTCTGAGGCACAATGGCTTAGGGGATCGCAAGTGGTGGGGCGGATATGGAGACTCAGCCTTGCGTCCGATGAAATCGAGGCGTATCATCGTGATCACCTCATGACGGGGGGCAACGTGTTGAGGGTCTGACTGGACGCCCTGGAACCCATTGCTCGCCTACCCCACGTACACACCCAACCCTCCCCGACATTGCCTGAATCGCCCCATTGGGAGACCTGCTCCGTCCAACTGAACGTGCGGCTACCGCGAGAGCTGGCGGCCCGGGCGGAGAAGGTCCAGGAAACAGACCCGGAGTTCCTCAGCCGTATCGTGCTATACGGGCTGACTCGCCAATCCATCTATCAGCAGCTTCAGGAGCAGCGCGCCGGAGCTGAGGGCGCCTCCGTTGACCATCCCGTGACTCGCTGAAACCCTGGGTCGGGAGGCTGTGGACCCTGACGCGTCCGGTTCTCCTCTGCACCCCTGCCTCTTGACGTAGCCTGGGCGGGGAGAAAGGTTCGAGAGAATATCGCCCTCCCGGGTCGAAAAGGGCTCTGGAGGGAAAAGACCGTCTTTCCCCGGGGTGGGACTTGAGTCAATCCGGATCCACCGGTGGCCATGGCCAACCGGCGGTGTCCCAGTCGGCCGTCCTCCGAGCCAAGTACCTCGACTACTGCTCGGCCAGGGTGGCCGAGGTCCTCCTTGGCCTGACCGCCGACGAGATCTACCTGCTGGCCCAGGAGGCGGCTCGCACCGCCTCCGGCCCTCTGGAGTCCTTCTCGTACGATGAAGTCGTTCGTCTGGCCACCGCACGCCTCTCCGAAAAGCTGTCCCTTCCGGCCTTCGAGACCTGGGCTGAGGCGTACCGGGAAGATCCGGAGCGATTCGACCGGGAACTGATCGGACTCTGGGAGTCGGAGCTCCGCGCCTCTCCCGATTCAGGGGGGTCCGGGGGATAGGATCGCTACGACCAGGGAACTGAGGCCTCCACTCCTCGCCGAAGAGACCTCTTGCCGCTGTGGTGGCGTGATCACCGTTCCTCGAGCGCCTGGACAGGGCGGCTGGGGTCAGGTTCGGTCACTGGTTTCACGGCCCGGACCGCCACGAAGGCGGCACCGAGTGAAGTTTTCCCTGTGCGTAGGAGCGCGCTTCTCCCAGGCTTTCGCTCAGAATACGAGCACCTTCTCGGCCCAGATGGTCCAGTCGGCCAGCTCGTCCAGCGTGCTTCGTTCGAGTCCCTCGGCCAGCTCCCCGTCGGAGAGTCCCCGGGCGTCCATGCAGGTGCTGCACACGCCCACCTCGACGTCCCGCGACCGAGCGATCTTGAGCATCCGTTCCAGATTGTAGTAGCCCTTGGGAACGTCCTGGCCACGCTTGGCGCAGAGGGCCGCGTCACCCTGGAGGAAGAGCCTCACCTCCTGATCGTCCTTGCCGCTCAGTGCGTTCGCGAGTCGCAGGGCGTTGAAGGCGTGCTCGGTGCCGTACGGAGGGTGATTCACGATGAAGAGGGTTTTCACGGGTGGTTCCTTTCGGTTGGAGTGGTGCCACGTTCTTCGACGGTGGGGCGGGAGTCCGGGGGGCTGGCACTGCCGTTCGATCCGTCCTTTCCTGGAAGGGTTTCGGGCATCCGCATCCAGACGAGAGCAGTGGAGAGCAGGGCCAGGAGTCCCCCGGCCAGAATGGCCGGAGCGATCCCGAGAAGGTCCGCCAGGATGCCGGCCACAATGGCGCCGAACGCGTAGCCGGAGTCCCGCCAGAGTCGGTACACCCCCACCGCCGACCCCCGCCAGGCGGGGTGGGCCACATCGGCTACGGAGGCGAGCAGCGTGGGATAGACCAGGGCGGTTCCGGCTCCCAGGAGGGCGCTGCCCGCGAACCAGACCCAGAACCCACCGCCGGCGGCCACGATGAAGAGCGCCAACGCCTGAAGGAGCATTCCCGCCACAATGAGTGGCTTGCGACCCAGGCGATCCGAGAGGCCCCCGGTCCAGAGCTGAAGGATCCCCCACAACGCCGGATAGATGAAGGTGAGGATTCCGATCTTGCTCACCGGGAGTCCCCCCGCGGCGAAGAAGAGGGGGAAAAGACCCCAGGCGAGGCCGTCCTTGAAGTTCGTCACCAACCCCGCCTGGCTGGCCCCGAAGAGGGCGGGGTGGCGCCAGCTCGCCATGGCGAAGATCTCGCGTCCGCTCAGGGTGCCCCCCATCGTGGAATCCTCCGAACTCTGACCGTGGTCCCGGATCTCGAGGGCCACGTGTTCGCTGGTCTCACGCACGAAGAGCACGGTGAGCCCCAGGCCCAGAGCCACGAAGGCGATCCCCATGTAGAAGGGTTCGGGGCGAAGGCCGAAGGCTTCGGCCACGTACCCCGTGCCCAGGGCGGCCAGGGCCACCGCCAGGTACCCCGCGAACTCGTTCAGGCCCATGGCGAGCCCGCGAGCCCTGGGGCCCACCAGGTCGATCTTCATGATCACCGTCGTGGACCAGGCGAGGCCCTGGTTCACGCCCAGCAGCACGTTGGCGAAGACGATCCAGGACCATGACGGTGCCCACATGAGGAGGAAGGGCACGGGGATCCCGAAGAGCCATCCGGCCAGAAGCACCTTCTTTCGACCGAACAGGTCCCCCAGGCGACCCGCGAAGAAGTTCGTGCCCGCCTTCACGAACCCGAAGGTCACGATGAAGGAGAGGATGGCCCCCCGGGCCACCATCCCGAAGTCTTCTTCGGCGATGAGTGGAAGGACCGTCCTCTCGAGCCCCACCATGGCGCCCACGAAGGCGTTGACGAGGACGAGCAGCCAGAACTGCTTCCAGTTCTCCCGCAGACCGAGGCGGACGCCCGTCTCGCTCACTCCAGACTCCGCGAAGACTCGCCGGCGGCCACCGGGAATCCCCGGTCTTCCCAGTCCGCCACTCCCTCTTCCATCCGGCAGGCCCGAAGACCATGGCTGCGGAGCCGTTCCACCGCCTGGCGGGAGAAGAGGCAGTAGGGCCCTCGGCAGTACGCCACGATCTCCTGGCCTGCGGGCAGCTCCTGGAGTCGCTGTTCCAGCTCCCCGATGGGGATGGAAACGGCCCCTGGGATGTGCCCTGCGGCGTACTCATCCGGGGGACGGACGTCCAGAACGATCACTTCTCCTTCCTGGACTCGCCGGTTCAGGGTCTCCATGCCCACTGCCTCAAGGGCATCCGGATCCTGGTAGAAGTCGCTGACCAGCTCGCGAACCTCCGCCAGGCTCTCGTGCGCGACGTCCTGAAGGGAACGGACCAGCTTACGGACGCGAGGGCTGGCCAGACGGTAGTAGATCTGCTGGCCATCACGCCGGGTCCGGACGAGGGATGTGGCCCGGAGCTCTCGGAGGTGGTTGCTGGCGTTGGGCACGCTGAGCCCCGCCTGCTCGGCGAGGGTCTCCACCGGCTTCTCTCCCTGCGAGAGGAGGTCCAGCAGGAGCAGGCGGGAGCGGCTCGCCAGCACCTTCCCGATGCGGGCGAATCCGTCGAAGAGCTCGATCTTGGGGTTGGTCATCAGAGGCACGCGACGCTGAGTACATACATTAATTCATGATATACTGAAATAATGATCCGGAGCCGCAGTCCCATCAAGACCCCTCAGGTCCTTCGGCACGCTGGGCCGGGAATGCCCCTGGTGCCCGGGGTCGTGGCGGGCGTTTCCGTAGGGGGCCGGCCTGGCTGGTGGGGTTACTCCTCAGGACGGCGGTCGCGGCGGCCGGCGCCGTGGAGTGCGCTGTGCGGCCGCTGGGGCACGGCATCGGAACCGGCCGTGGCGTCCTGTCGTACCACGACCGGACGCTTCCCGCCTGCACAAGGTCATGTCGATGTTCTGGAAACCGATCGCCACCCGCCCACTCGTCACCCTCGCGGCGTTCTTCTTCACCGCGTCCGCTTCACTCGAGGCGCAGGAGCGGCTCGATCACCGGAACGACCTCCTGATGAACTCGATCTCAGAAGGCGACTTTCGCGACTACATCTCCGACCACATCCGGGAGGACGACCGCTGGGGACACGCGATGCGCATGTTCGGGACCTTCCACAACCACATGCACGAGATGATGATCGTTCTCGCCCGGTACAGGTCCGAGCAGCTCGGTGACGGCCACCGGATCCCGCAGTTCGACAACCGGATCTCGGGTGGGGAGTGGGGGGACTACAGTTGGAACCTCGAGGCGGACGGCGTGGAGTCACCGTGGAAGGACTTCGTGCAGATCACGGAGATCATGCACGACCGGGTGCACCACGCGATGTACAAGTCCGTCGTCTACGACCGGGTGAGCCGGGCCCGGGACGCCGATCTGGACAGGTACGTGGGCGAGGGCCGTGCGCCCCATGCGTCGGCCGAGGCCGTTCTGCGGACCCACGAGGTGGATACCGGATACGCACCCACGGATCGCTTTCGAGAATTCGTCTGGCAGTTCACCTTCGAGGACCGGCATTTCCACGCCGCCATGCAGGCGATGATGGTCTTCGACGAGATGCTACACGTCCTGATGTCGGACTGGGCGGCCCATGGGGCGGAGAAGGGGGAGGCGGAGTGCCGGCCCCCGGAGTTCGGCGCCCGGATCACGCGGGCAGAGTTCCATGCTTACGCCACCAGCGTCGGATCGTGGAGCCAGCCGGAGTGGCGGCACCTGGTGCAGGTCGCCGCACTCGTGCACGATCGCATTCACGACATGATCTACCGCGTCATGCTCTACGACGGGGCCGCCCACGACCGCGAGGACGAGATCCGCGAGCTTCTGGCCCGGCAGGACTGAGCCGACCGGGACGGGGACTCGGCGGCGTCATGTCCGCCGCCGAGTCACACCTCGATCAGAACGGGAGATCGTCGTCGGGCTCGGAGATGTCCGGAGCTCCACTGGAGCCACCCCCGAAGTCGCTCCCGCCACTCCTGCCCATGCCTCCGCCAGGTCCACCTGAGCCGCCCATGGGGCCGCCCTGGCCCATCATGATCATCTCCAGGACGATGATGTCGGTCCAGTACCGCGTATTCCCCTGGGGGTCCTGACTTTCGGAGTATTCGATCCGGCCTTCGGCGTAGAGTCGGTCCCCCTTCGTGACGTATTGCTCCACGATATCGGCCAAGCGCCCGAAGAAGGTGAGCCGGTGCCATTCCGTGCGCTCCTGGAGCTGTCCTGAACGATCCTTGAACTTCTCGTTCGTGGCCAGGGATACCTTCCCCACCTTCGTGCCCGAAGGTGTGGTTCGAATTTCCGGATCGGACCCGACGTTTCCAATCAACATGACCTTGTTCAGGGAACGGCTCATTTCAAGGATCTCCTCTACTCGTTCAGGTGCGGACGTGCCGCCCGGGGACCTCCGGGAAGGAACGATGGGGAAGAAGGTATAGAGGCGAAGGAGGCGATGCCATGGGCGGCTGGGAACCCGGCAGACTGAACCGTCGCATCCGTCGGAGTCCGAAGTGGTTGGCCCGGTCCGGGAGACGAGGTACCATTAGAAGGTTGTTGAAGAACAGGGCCGCCGGCCGACCGGAGAACGATTTCGGCAGCTTCAATTGTCCCTTGATCCATGATCCTCCAAACGCCCGAGCAGAAGATGACCGACCCTACTCTCGTTCGCGTCTCCCACGATGGACCTGTGGCCACCGTGACCATCGATCGTCAGAAGAAGTTGAACGCCCTGAACCCCGATGTGATCCGGGAACTCGGCCATGCCTTCGAAGGCCTCAGGAGTGACGACGAGATCCGGGGAGTGATTCTCACCGGAGCTGGAGACAAGGCCTTCGTGGCGGGGGCCGATATCGGAGTGCTGGCCAGGATGGAGCCCATCGAGGGCGTTGAAGTCAGTCGGCAGGGGCAGTCGGTCCTGCGCGCCATCGAGACCTTCCCCAAGCCCGTGCTGGCGGCGGTGGGTGGCTATGCGCTGGGAGGGGGATGTGAGCTGGCCATCGCATGCCACCTGCGAATCGCTTCGGAGAACGCCCGCTTCGGTCTTCCCGAGGTGGGTCTCGGGATCATTCCCGGCTACGGAGGTACGGTCCGGATGGCACGCCTGGTGGGACTGGGCCGTGCGCTGGAGCTCACCCTCACCGGGGAAATGATCGATGCCCAGCGGGCCGAGGCGCTGGGCCTCGTGAACGGCGTGGTGCCCCGGGACGAACTCATGGAGCGGGCCAGAGAGCTCATGGATAAGATCGTGAAGAACGGTCCGGTGGCCATCAACAAGGCCCTGGAGTCGGTCTATCATGCCCTGGACGCCGGCACGGAGGACGCCCTCCGCCACGAATCCTCCCTCTTCGGCCTTCTGGCCGCCACGGACGACATGAAAGAGGGGATGACCGCGTTCATGGACAAGCGGAAGCCGGAATTCAAAGGGAAGTGATGAGCTTCCAGGTCCCATCCAGTGTACCTGGCTGAGCTGCGCACCCGGTGTTTCCGGAATCTCGTCGACACCGATCTCAGCTTCCCCCCCGAGGGGATTGCGCTCGTGGGGGCCAATGCCCAGGGAAAATCCAACCTCCTGGAGGCGATCTACTACCTGGAGATCCTGCGATCCTTCCGGGGCGCAGCGGATCGAGAGCTGGTTCGGTTCGGGGAGGAAGTGTTTCGCGTTTCCGGCCGAGTGCGGACCGGGAGGGATGACGAGCCGTTCGAGGGGGATCGGATCGAGAGGACCGTGGCGGCGGCATGGCAACGGACCGGGTCCCGGAAGAAGGTGACCCTGGACGACCAGGAGCCGGGGCGATTGGCCGACGGGGTGGGCCATGTGGGTGCGGTCCTCTTCACCCCCTCCGACCTGGCCCTCGTGAACGAGGGACCCAGCGAGAGACGCCGGTTCCTCAACATTCTGCTATCGTTGAATGAGGAGGGATATCTGGCGGCCCTGCAGCGCTACCGGCAGGTGCTCTCTCAGCGCAACGCCGCGTTGCGGGAGGGTCGGGATCCGGCCCTGGCCCGGGCCTGGGATCCCCTGTTGGTGCGGGAGGGTGCGCGGATCCTTGCGTGCAGGGGCCGCTGGATCGAGAGCTTCGCGTCGGAGTTCACCCGGATTCACGGCTTGATCTCGGGTGGGGGGGAGGCGGCGATGACCTTCGAGCCCAGCCTGGGCGAGATCCCGGCGCCTCCCTGGGAGGAGTCTCGGGTGGCCGAGGCCTATGCCGCAGCGCTGGAGGCATCACGCGACCGGGAGGAGCGTCAGCGGACCACCGTCGTAGGTCCCCACCGGGACGAGTTGGCCCTCTCCCTGGCAGGGAGCGACGGGGACATGGAGGCCCGAAGCTACGGATCCGGAGGTCAGCGGCGAAGCCTGGCCCTGACCCTTCGTCTCCTGGAAGCCGAGACCATTCGGCGCCGAAAGGATCGAGAACCCCTGCTTCTCATGGATGACGTCTTCGCCGAACTCGACGAGGATCGTTCCGATCGACTCATGGCCTTTCTCGATCGCACGGCGGTGGGTCAGGTGATCCTGACCGCTCCCAGGAAGGGGGAAGTGCGCATGCGACGAGGGGAGCTGGAAGTATGGGGGATCGAAGAGGGGAAGGTTCGGAGATGAGTGGAAGCGGGCGAGAGGAGGGTCCGACCCCCCTGGCGGATGCCCTGGGTGCCTTCCTCCGAAAGAAGGGGTTGGACCGCGAACTCAAGGGTCAGGAACTCCTGGGACGGTGGAACGAGGTGGTGGGTGAGCGCATCGCCGGAGTGGCCCAGCCGTCCGGAGTCGCCCGAGGGGTGCTCTATGTGGAGGTGCGCTCCAGCGCCTGGATGAGCGAGCTCAACCTGATGAAGTCGGAGCTTCTTCGACGACTGAACGCCGGAGCCGGGGAGGGAAGAGTCGAGCGCATCGTCTTTCGGCTGGCCGAAGATCCCGGGGCCTCCCCCTGAAACTGGTGGCGCCGGCCTGATGTGCGCCTTCACCGCGGATCCGGTTCCGGCCCTCGGCCCCCCTGGCCTTCGCCCCCCTGCCACGGGGCCGCTCCCTTCCCCCTCGGCGCTCCTGGTGTGACCCTCCACCCCGACCTCCGGACGAGGAATGGAAAAAACGCCGCAAAAGCGCTAAATTTCAATGTCTGCAGTTGATCCATCCGACCGTCCCAAGAGGGCCCCTTGATGCCCGAAACGCCGAAGAATCCACCCGCTTCCCAGTACAACTCCGGCCAGATCCAGGTTCTGAAGGGTCTGGAAGCCGTGCGAAAGCGTCCGGGAATGTACATCGGCTCTACCTCGAGCCGTGGTCTTCACCACCTGGTCTATGAGGTGGTGGACAACTCCATCGACGAGGCCATGGCCGGGTACTGCACCCAGGTCGACATCACGATCCACGAGGACAACTCGGTCACCGTCGTAGACGATGGTCGAGGCATCCCGGTGGATATCCACCCCACCGAGAAGCTACCGGGGGTGGAGTTGGCCATGACCGTCCTGCACGCCGGCGGGAAGTTCGACAAATCGAACTACAAGGTCTCAGGAGGGCTCCACGGCGTCGGGGTCAGCGTCGTCAACGCCCTTTCCGACTGGCTCGAGGTCGAGGTTCGACGCTCCGGTCGAGTCTGGCACCAGCGCTACCACCGGGGGATCAAGCAGAAGGAGCTTGAGGACATGGGCCCGGCCGAGGGCACGGGGACCCGGGTCTCCTTCCGGCCTGACAACGAGATCTTCACCGAGACGGTGTTCAACCTGGAGACCCTCACCTCCCGGCTCCGGGAGATGGCGTTCCTGAACAAGGGACTCCGGATCAGGATCCTGGACGAGCGTCCCGAGGAGCCCATTGAAGAGACCTTCCAGTACGAGGGCGGGCTGGCGGAGTACGTGAACTACCTGCGGGGGAGCCGCACCCCCCTCCATGAGCCGCCCCTTTACTTCGAGACGGAGAAGCCCGAGGCGGAGATCGAGTTGGCCATGCAGTACGACGACGGCTTCTCCGAGAACACCCACACCTTCGTGAACAACATCAACACTCACGAGGGCGGGACCCACCTGACGGGGTTGAAGGCGGCGTTGACCCGAACCATCAACGACTACGCCAAGAAGAACAATCTTCTGAAGAAGGCCGACCAGAGCCTGTCGGGGGATGACGTCCGGGAAGGGATGACGTGCGTGCTCTCGGTCCGGGTGATGGAGCCCCAGTTCGAGGGACAGACCAAGACGAAGCTGGGGAACTCGGAGGTGCGGGGGGCGGTGGAGACCGCCGTCAACGAGCAGCTGGCGATCTGGCTGGATGAAAACCCCAAGGCCGCAAAGGCCATCATCGAGAAGTCGCTCCAGGCCGCTCGGGCCCGGGAGGCCGCTCGCAAGGCTCGGGATCTCGCCCGGAAGAAGAATGCGCTGGAGGGGGGAGTCCTTCCAGGGAAGCTGGCGGACTGCTCCCTCAGCGACGCCTCCATGACCGAAATCTTCATCGTGGAGGGGGACTCCGCCGGTGGCTCCGCCAAGCAGGGTCGGGACCGATCGTTCCAGGCCATCCTTCCCATCAAGGGGAAGATCCTGAATGTGGAGCGGGCACGGATCGATCGGATCCTGAACAACACGGAAGTCCGGGCCATGATCACGGCCATCGGAGCGGGAATCCGCGAGGACTTCGATCTGGACAATGCGCGCTACGGAAAGATCATCATCATGACGGACGCCGACGTGGACGGGGCGCACATCCGGACTCTCCTGCTGACCTTCTTCTTCCGCCAGATGCGGGAACTCATCGAGGCCGGAGCCGTCTACATCGCTCAGCCGCCGCTGTACCGCGTGGGGAAGGGGAAGGAGGAGTACTACGCCTACTCCGAGGATCAGCGCCAGGAAATCGTGAAGCGCATCACCAACGGAAAGGGCGACGAAGCCCGGGGGCTGAACATCCAGCGCTACAAGGGGCTGGGTGAGATGAATCCGGACCAGCTCTGGAACACCACCATGGACCCCTCTTCACGCACGATCCTCCAGGTCACGATGGAGAGTGCCGCCGAGGCCGACTCCATCTTCAGTCGCCTCATGGGTGACGATGTGGAGCCCCGACGGCAGTTCATCGAGAAGAACGCCCGCTACGTCAAGAATCTGGACATCTGACCGCGCAGCAGGCCCGAATCAACTCGACAACCGAAAAACCCCCGACCCGGAAGTTCTCCCGGGTCGGGGGTTTGGTCGTTTCCCGATCAGACTGCTAGCGCCGGTAGCGGACCTCGCCGTTCAGGATGGTCATATCCACCCTGGTCTCCGGAATGAGATCTTCCTCGATGGTCAGGATGTCCTGGTCGAGGATTACGATGTCGGCCAGCTTTCCGGGTGTGAGACTTCCCAGATCATTCTCGTGGAACGCGGCGTAGGCACAGTTGATCGTGTAGCTCTCGAGTGCCTCCATCCGGTCCATCGCCTGGTCGGGATAGAACCGCCACCCTTCCCGGGTCATGCGGGAAACCGACGCGTAGTAGGAGTCGATGGCCGAGATCGGCTCCACCGGCACATCCGTACCATTGCAGATCGTGGCGCCCGTATCCATCAGGTCCCGCCACACGTAGGCACCCCACTCGGCCCGGGTTTGGCCCAGGCGAGGCTCCACCCAGGGGCCGTCCGACGTGGCGTGGATGCCCTGCATGGAAGCGATGACTCCCAGCTCCCCGAACCGGGGGATGTCGTCGGGGTGCAGGTGCTGAGCGTGTTCGATGCGCCAGCGATGGTCTTCGACCATGGACCCGTTCTCCGAAAGAACCTCCTCGTAGACGTTCAGCGCCTCCCGATTCCCCCGGTCACCGATGGCGTGGGTGTTGAGCTGGAATCCGTGGTCCAGAACCAGTTCGGCCAGCGCGCGAAGGTCTTCGGGGTCCGTCTGCGGCAGGCCCGAGGTCTCGGGGTTGTCGCTGTAGGGCTCGAGGAGCCAGGCGCCGTGGGTCCCCAGCGCCCCGTCGATGGCCCGCTTCACAGCACGGACCGTGAGGAAGTGATTGGCGTGGTCGATGAAGCGATAGTTGGCGAGAGATGCCTCCATGGAGTCCATGGATTCACCCCGAACGGCCACGTAGAGTCTGACCGGCAGCTCTCCACCTTCGGCGAGTTCCCTGAAGAGATCGATGGTGGCGAAGTCCGAGCCCGCATCGTGGAAGGAGGTGACCCCGTGCTCCAGCGCCTCAGCTCCGGCCAGCTCCACCTGCTGCAGAGAGCGGTTCCGGCGCTCCTCCTCGCTCATCCCCTCCTCGAAGCGGGCCAGCGCCTCCCGGGCTGGTCCCTGGGCCGCCTGCCGGAGGAAGCCGGTGGGCTGACCCTCCGAGTCCCGGATGATGGTCCCACCCGAGGGGTCGGGGGTCTCTGCGGTAATCCCCGCCTCTTCCATGGCGCGGGCGTTGGCGAAGGATGCGTGTCCACTGGCATGGGTCAGAAGCACCGGGTTCTCCGGGCTGACCTCACTCATGTCGTGGTGGGTTGGTACGCCATCGTAGGTGTTCTCCGGTGCGGGATCCCAGCGCTCCTGGTGCCAGCCCCGACCCGTGATCCAGGTGCCCTCTGGAGTGGTCTCGGCGGCTTCAGCGACCAGCTCCACGATCTCGTTCCAGCTGGTCGTGCCCGAGAGGTCCAGGGTGAGACGGGCGTTTCCCAGTCCCATGAAATGCCCGTGCCCCTCGATGAATCCAGGGATGGCCAGTCGGCCGTTCAGCTCGAGGACTTCGGTGTCGGGGCCCACCAGCTCTCGAATTTCCTCGGAGGATCCGACAGCCAGGATCCGGTCTCCTCGGATGGCCACCGCCTCCGCCTCACCGAGCTCGGGATCGACCGTGACCACCTTTCCGTCCAGCAGGACCATATCGGCCGTGTCCGGTAGCGAGGGATCCGGGATGTCCGGATCCTCGCAGCCGACAGTGAAGATCGCGAGGAGAACGCTGGCGAGGATCACCAGGGAGCCCTGGGAACGGGGTCGAGTCGTCCGTGCTGTCATACGAGTACTCCGGTGCAGGTCGGGTGCGGGGAAGTTCGGCGAGGTGTCCATGAGTCATCCAGGACCGTCCGGCCTCCCCATCTCTGATAATCTCCTGGAAGCCGCTCCAATTCTTCTGCAGCCTCGGCTGTCTAAAGGTGCCCATCACTCCGTTCGGGCGCCAGAGGTCGGGGAGAGGCGGGAACCGGGCCCGTCGCCTGGCGTACCCCTCACTGTCGAGTTGCTGGGTGGTCGCCCTTCCTTCCCATCCCCCTCCGTTGGAATTCGCTCATCATGTCCCGAGTCACCCACATCTTTGGCCATCGGAACCCCGACGCCGACGCGATCTGCTCGGCCCTGGCCTACGCCGATTTCAAGCGGAGGACGGAAGAAGGGGAGTTCCAGGCCGCCCGCTGCGGAAACTCCAACGCTCGCATCGACGCGATCCTGGACCACTTCAGGGTTGGGCTGCCTCCCTTCATCGGCGATGTGACCCCGCGGCTTCGGGAGGCCATGAGTCAGGATCTGGTCACGATCCATCCTGAGAGCACCTGCGCGGAGGCCCTGGAGCTCATCGAGCGCAACGACATCCAGGTGGTTCCCGTAATCGAGGACGGCGACCACCTTCTGGGCCAGGTCTCCATCTTCCAACTGGGACGCTACTTCGTGCCCCGACTGGGCCGGGCGCGGGAAATGCGGCGCGTGGACACCTCCATCGGATCCATCGTGGATGCGCTCAAGGCCACCGTCCTGCACGTCGAGGATCCGGACAGATTGGAGGAACTCCATGTGCGGGTCGGAGCGATGGACATCCGCTCCTTCGACCGATTCACCGAAGAGGAGTACATCGAGCCCTCCCGGAGTGTGATCGTGGTGGGCGACCGCTGGGACATCCAACAGCGCTCCATCCAACTCGGCATCCGCCTCCTGGTCATCACTGGAAACCTGGAGGTCGAGGAGGAGGTCATCGAACGGGCCCGATCCGAAGGGGTCAGCCTCATCGTGAGTCCCTACGATTCGGCCACTACGGCCTGGACCATTCGGGCAGCCACCCGCGTGAGTCAGGTCATGTCGGACGAGATCGTGGAGTTCTCCCCCGAGGAGACGGTCTCGGAAGTGCTCAGAAGGACCGCGACCATGGGACCCGCTGTGTTCATGGTGACCGCCGACGATGGCCGCCTGCTCGGGATCTTCACCCGCAGGGACCTGCTTCGTCCCAGCTCGACCCGGATCATTCTGGTGGACCACAATGAGTTGAGCCAGGCGGTTCCGGGCGCCGAGGCGGTGGAGATCGTCGAGGTGGTGGATCATCACCGCCTCGGGGACCTTCGGACGATGGATCCCATCCTCTTCATCAACCGTCCGGTGGGCTCGACCTGCACGATCGTGGCCGATCTCTATCGACAGGCCGGGATCTCGCCATCCAGGGAGATGGCGGGGGTCATGATGGGAGGGCTCGTTTCGGACACCCTGAACCTGAGGAGTCCCACTTCGACTGAAATGGACCGAAGCATCCTGGCCTGGCTAGAGGAGCTGTCCGGGGTTACCGGGAGCGAGTTGGCCGAGATCATCTTCTCGTCGGGGTCAGTGGTCGGTCGCAATACACCGGACCACGTGATCACCCTGGACCGGAAGGTCTACGAAGAGGAGGGATTCCGCTTCGCCATCTCGCAGGTGGAGGAGATCGGCTTCGGGGAATTCTGGGAACGGGCCGACGACCTCATGGAGGCGCTGGATCGCTGCCGCCGCGCCGAGGGCCTCGAATTCGGCGCCCTCATGGTGACGGATATCAAGGAACAGGACTCGCTGCTCCTGGTGAGTGGATCCGAGCGCGTGACCCAGGCCATCACCTACCCGGCGGTGGAAGAGGGGGAGGTCTACGAGTTGAAGGGGGTCGTGAGTCGGAAGAAGCAGCTTCTCCCCTTCATCACCGGTATCCTGAGGAATGGGGTGGGGTAGGAGAAGCACACCGGCCCGAGCCACGGGTCCCGGCCATGGACATCACGACCAGGGGAGGGCAGCTCAGACCGATGCAGATTCTCGTCACCGGCGCCACCGGCTACATCGGCGGCCGCCTGGTCCCACGGCTCCTCTCCCGGGGTCACCAGGTTCGAGTTCTGGTCCGGGACCCTCGCAGGCTGCGGGGGAGGGAGTGGGAGGCCCAGGTGGAGGTCGTTCAGGGAGATCTCTCGGAACCCGAGACCCTGGAGGGTCTGGCCGAGGGCATGGATGCGGCCTACTACCTCGTCCACTCCATGTACGCGGGAACCGACTTCGCGGACCGGGACCGCCAGGCGGCGGAGAACTTCACGAGGGCCTGTCCCGACCTTCCCCTCCTGGTGTACCTGGGCGGGATCCTGCCGGACACGGAGGAGCGAACTCGATCCGAGCATCTGAGAAGCCGTGCGGAGGTGGGGCGCGTGTTGGCCGAACACCTTCCCACCGCCGAGCTTCGGGCCGGTCCCATCATCGGCTCCGGTTCGGCGTCCTTCGAGATGGTCCGGTATCTCACCGAGCGACTCCCCGCCATGACGGCCCCCCGCTGGATCAGGAATCAGGTCCGTCCCATCGCCGTGCGCGACATCCTGGCCTATCTGGTGGAGTCGGGGGAAAGGGGGGAGCCCCTGGGGGTGCTGGAGGTAGGGACCGAGCTCCTCACCTTCAAGGGGATGATGGAGGGGTACGCCAAGGTCCGGGGTCTGCGCCGGCTCATCATTCCGGTTCCGGTACTTGCGCCCCGGCTGGCCGCCCTCTGGGTGGGGTTGGTCACGCCGATTCCCCACGCTATCGCCGGTCCCCTGGTCGAAGGAGTGGTCCAGCCCGTCATCGGCGATCCGACCCGAGCCCTGGAGCTCTTCCCGGAGATCGAACCCATCTCCTACCAGAGGGCGGTCGAGCTGGCGCTCGCCCGGATCGAGACCGGAGCCGTGGCCACCCGATGGAGCGGTGCCCTGGGCGCCGGAGACACCTTCGAGCTGGAGGACCGGGAGGGGGTGCTCAGAGAGGTCCGAACGCGAAGGGTCGAAGCCCCTCCAGAGGCCGTATTCCAGGCGTTCTCATCGCTGGGGGGCGAACGGGGTTGGCTCGTGTGGGAGTGGCTTTGGAAGCTCCGCGGTGTGGGCGATCAGCTCGTGGGGGGGCCCGGTCTGCGTCGAGGACGGCGCGATCCCCTCAAGCTGGCGGCCGGAGAGGCCGTGGACTTCTGGAGGGTGGAGGCGTGGGATCCACCCAGGCGTCTCAGGCTCCGGGCGGAGATGAAGGTGCCGGGTCGAGCCTGGCTCGAGTATGAGGCGATCCCCGAAGAGGGGGGAACCCGACTCGTCCAGCGGGCACTCTTCGCCCCTTCCGGACTCCCCGGTCTGATCTACTGGTACATGCTATATCCAGCCCACGGCTTCATCTTCTCGGACCTGGCCGATGCGGTGGCTCGCCTGGCGATGGAGGAGTTCTCCTCGTCCACGACCGACCCGGTGGGTATGGAGCCGACCCCGGTCCTCTGAAGCGTCTTCAACAGCCTTCTACGGGCGGACCGGGATCTCCACCACCTGACCTTCACCGATGGCGAAGATCCGGTCCTCGTCCTTCGGGTCGAATGGTGCGCCCCCTGTGAAGGTCCCGAAGGCCGGAAGCACGATCCTGCGGGACCCCACGACGAAGCAGCGAAGTCGCATCCGGTCTCCCGGTCCGCGAAGCCGGACCACCGGGTGCAGGTGGCCCATGAGTACGGAATCCGCCGAGTCGGACACCGGTTCATGATGCAGGGCCAACGGACCGAGCTTCCACCCCTCCTCCCGAACCTGGATTCCCAGAGACGATGGAGGGTCTCCGGCCATCCTGTCGTGATTTCCGCGGATGAGGATGGCCTCCGGGTGGGGATCGCCCAGGGTTCGACTCCAACGCCGCTTCCACTCGACGAGGAGCTCCCGGACTTCCGGGGTCCACCCCTCCGGGCCATGGATGAGATCGCCGAGGATTACGAGTCGGGAGGCCCCCGTCTGGGCCAGATCGACCTCCAGGCGGTGGAGGGTGTCGGTTCCCGGACCCTCCGGAATCGGAAGGCCTCGGGCCCGGAAGACGGCCTCCTTGCCGAGATGGAGGTCGGCCACGAGGACCGTGTTCACTCGAGGCCAGTGAAGCGCCCCGCTGCCCAGAAGGACCAGCTCCTCGCCGGCCCAGTTCAGGACGCGTCGGGCGTGCTTCATCTGGTCGACTCTCCAGCGGGAGCTCCTGCCCTCGTCCCCATGTCCCCTCTCTCCTCCGGGGGTGCCTCCGACTGGACTGGACCGGCGGCCCGCTCCAGTCGGTCGGCCATGCGCCGCACCCGGTCCACCCAGGCTTCTGAGGACACCCTGGCGTGGAGTCGATCGGCCCAGAGGGGGAAGGCCAGGGGGGTGAGCCGCTCCGTGCGCTGCATACGCAGGGGCCGCTGGGAGATCTCGGCCAGACCCGCCCGCATTCGACGCACGTTCAGTTCCCGCTCCAGAACCTCGCGGCGGGCCTGATCGAGGAGGAGGTTCTCCGGATCGTACCGGAGGAGGACATCGAAGACCAGGCCGCTGGAGGCCTGTAGTTGCCGGGCCGACTTCCCCTTCCCGGGATAGCCGGGGAAGATGAGTCCGGCGATCCGTGCCACCTCCCGGAACTGCCGCCGGGCCAGTTCGACCGCGTTCATGCACTCCAGGAGTTCCTCCTCGACCCCGTCGGGGGTGAGCAGTCGGCTCCAGTCTTCGATCTCCAGCTCCTCAGGCGACAGGAGTTCCATCCCGTAGTCGTTTACGGAGAACTCGATGGACCGGGGCGCCTGCAGGGAGAGGCGCCAGGCCAGGAGTGCGGCCAGCCCCTCGTGGGCGAGTCGCCCCAGGAAAGGATAGAGAAAGAGGTGGTGGCCCTCCCGTGAGCGTGTCCGCTCGACGAGGAGCTCGTTCGGTCCGGGGAGGTGGGACCAGCGGGCCTGGATGTCGAGGAGGTGCCTCAACGCCTCTCGTTCCGCCTCTTCCACCTCGTCGACCTCTCCGGTCCCCCAACGATGGAGCGCCGCCAGGAGTGCGCCGGAGAGTTCGGTGGAGAGGGGCATCCGGCCCCCCATCCATCGAGGCACCTGTCCCCGTCCCCGTGAAGCGAGCCGCACCCAGGCGGTCATCTCGCGGATCCGGACCAGCTTCAGCCGACGTCCCGCGAAGAGAAAGGTGTCGCCGGGACGAAGCCGGCCCAGGAACGATTCCTCCACCGTGCCCAGCGACCGCCCCTTGAGGAAGCGGACCCTGAGGGCGGTGTCGGAGGAGATCGTCCCGATCCCCATTCGGTGGCGGCGGGCCAGCTCGGGGTCGGTTCCTCGGTAGATTCCCGCCTCGTCCGGCTGGATCCGATGGTAGCGCGGATAGGCCGCCAGGGCTCCGCCTCGGGTCACGAACTCCAGGACCCACTGCCATTCCCGCTCCGTGAGGTCTCGATAGGCCCAGCTGGTCCGGACTTCATCCAGAAGCTCTTCCTTCCGGAACCCTCCTCCCAGCGCCACGGTGACCAGGTGCTGCGCCAGGACGTCAAGGGGACGTTCCAGGGGGTGACGACCCTCGATCCGGCCCTCCTCCAGGGCACGGCGCGCCGCAGCGAATTCGGCGATCTCGAAGGCATGGGTGGGGACGCCCAGGAGCCGGCTGCGGCGGTCCGGTTCGTGGCCGCTCCGTCCCGCCCGTTGGAGGAGTCGGCCCACCCCCTTGGGCGAACCGACCTGGATCACCCGATCCACCGCGGGGAAATCCACGCCAAGGTCCAGCGACGAGGTGCAGACCACGCATCTCAGGGTGCCGTCCTGAAGTCCGGTCTCGACCTCTTCTCGGAGCTGGCGCTGGAGCGATCCGTGGTGGAGCGTTACCTGGCCGGCCCACTCGGGACGGGCCTTCAAGATGGCGTCGTGCCAGAGCTCGGCCTGGGAGCGGGTGTTGGTGAAGAGAAGCGTCGACCCCTCCCCCTCAAGGTGCGGGAGGCACGACTCCAGGAGATGCAGACCCAGGTGCCCACCCCAGGGAAATCTGCCCATGGACGAGGGAAGGAGGGTGGTGAACTCAAGGGCGGAGGCGTTCGCGCGGGCGCGGACGATCGTGGTGGGACGAGGAGCTCCTTCCCCCTTCAGCACCTCCATGGCCTGGTCCACATTCTTCAGGGTCGCCGAAAGGCCCCAGCTCCGGAGCTCGGGATTCCAGCCCCGAAGCCTGGCCAGGGCCAGCTCGGTCTGCACCCCCCGCTTCGTCCCCATGAGTTCGTGCCACTCGTCCACGACCACCCCTTGGAGCCCACGGAGCTGAGAGGCGGTCTCCTCCCAGGACAGAAGCAGGGAGAGGGACTCGGGTGTCGTGACGAGGACGGTGGGGAGGCGGCGGCGCTGCCGGGCCTTACGGGATGAGGGGGTGTCCCCGGTCCGGAGCTCCACCTCCCAGCTCAGTCCCAGCGCCTCGACGGGCTCCCGAAGCTGGTCCACCGTCGTGCGTGCCAGGGCCCGGAGCGGAGTGATCCAGATGTGGCGGATGCTGTGAGGCATGTCCGGCTCGTCCCCCTCCAGGGCCGTCGAGAGGGGCCCGCCCCAGACCGCCAGCGTCTTCCCGACACCGGTGGGGGCATGGAGAAGTCCGTCGGAACCGGAGCGCCAGGCCTCCCAGGTCTCTTCCTGGAACGGGAAGGGAGTCCAACCCTTCTCCGCCATCCAATCCCGGATGCGGTCCAGGCCCCGACCTTGTGGAATCACCCGTCCCGCTCCATCCGCTGAAGGAGGCCGAGCACCCCAGCAAGGGTATCCGCCTCCGAAGGGGGCTTGTCCCGCCTCCAACGGGCCATCCGGGGGAACCGGAGCGCCACGCCCGACCGGTGACGACTCGAAGGGCGGATGCCATCGAAGGCGAGTTCGAATACCAGCCCCGGCTCCACCGCTCTCACCGGACCGAAGCGGTCGACCACATGACCTCGGATCCACCGGTCCACCTCGCGGATCTCTGCGTCCGAGAGCCCCGAATACGCCTTCCCCACCGGCACGAGGTCGTCACCGTCCCACACGCCGAAGGTGTAGTCCGTGAAGAGGGAAGCTCGGCGGCCATGCCCCCGCTGCGCGTAGATGAGCACGCCGTCCAGGGAGAGGGGATCGACCTTCCACTTCCACCACGGACCTCTGATTCGCCCGACGCCGTAGGCCGACTCCCGGTCCTTGAGCATCAGTCCTTCCCGACGGAGCTCCCGGGAACGGCCCCGGAGCTCGGCCGCGGCAGCCCAGCTCTCCACCCTCACGAGGGGCGAGAGTGCCAGGGGAAGACCTGCGCGGGACTCTCCCGGCGGATCCACCTTCGTGGGGGACTCCAGGTTCCTTTGGGAGAAGAGGGCTTCCAGACGACGGCGACGTTCCTTCAGGGGCTTCTCCCGGAGATCCTCGCCTCCCTGCTCCAGAAGGTCGTAGGCCAGAAACGTCACCGGAACTTCATCGAGGAGCTTGCGTCCCACCCGCTTCCGTCCCAGGCGCCGCTGCAGTTGATGAAAGGGAAGAGGGCCCTCGCCCTTCCAGGCCAGAAGCTCACCGTCGAGGACGGTTCCGGACGGAAGGATGCGGGCGCCCTCCGCCACCTCGGGAAAGGTGGGGGTGACGAGCTCCTCGCCCCGGGACCAGATCAGGACCTCACCATCCCGGAGGATGAGTTGCCCCCGGATCCCGTCCCACTTCCACTCCACCTGCCAGCACTCCGGGGGCCCGGGCAACTCCGCGGGACCGTTCTCCAGGGGATTCGCCAGGAGAAAGGGATACGGCTGGCCGGGGTCGGGTAGATCGGCATCGGGCGAGGTGATCAGGAGAAAATCCCGGGCGGTGGGTTCCCACCTACCGGTCGTCCGGTGGGCCAGGACCGCAGGCTCCATTCCCACCACGGAGGCCAACGCCCGGGTCACCAGCTTCCGTCCGACCCCGACCCTGAAGCCCCCCGTGATGAGCTTGTGGAAGACCAGGCGTTCCTGAGGCTCCAGGCGGTCCCAGGCTTCCTGGAGGAGTTCCTTCTTCTCCGGATCCGAACGCCGGCGCAGGGGAAGAATCCAGTCGTCCATGACCTGGTGGAGGGCGGGAGGATCCCTGTCCGCCTTCGGCGGCTCCGGAAGGAGGAGCGCCAGCGTCTCGGCCAGATCTCCCACCGCATCGTAGGACTCCTCCAGCAGCCAGAGGGGGATCTGCGCCGCTTCGGCCACCCACTCCCTCAGCCGTCCGGTGTGGACCGATCGCTTGACCCTGGCCCCGCTGAGGACCCAGAGGGCCCAGGCGGAGTCCGCTGGCGGGGCGGCGCGGAAGTAGTCCTCCAGCGCCTCCACCTTCAGTGAGGTCCGGGTGGTTCGATCCAGTCGTGTGAAGAGTCGGGTGAAGGCCTTCATGTCGCCGCTCCTCCCTTCGGCGACGAGTCGTCGGTTCGAGGGGTGTCTCCGCCGTCATCCGCTTCGGGATCGTCCGTTTCGGCGCCCGCCTCGCCCTGGAATCGGGTGGGCAGCGCCCAGCTGTCGATCGCCCGGTCCTCCCGCAAATAACGAGCGGCCGCCGCGGTGTTGCCATGGGTCAGACCGACCCGTTGGGCGCCCGTCGCCTCCACGGCGTTGAGAAGCCCATCCCAGTCGACATGATCGGAGAGCACGAACCCCCGGTCTCCTCCCCTTCTCCGGCGGGTTCCTCGAAGGCGCATCCAGCCCGAGGCGAAGGCGGTGGAGGACGGGGAGAAGGCCCGGATCCAGGACGTCCCCCCTGCGGACGGAGGTGCCACGACCAGCGCCCGTCCTCCGGCCTGCTCCGCCGAACTCCGGTTGGCCATTTCGACCTCCGGGAGGGCAATCCCGGCTTCGCGGTATGGCGCCAGAAGGCGATGGACCGCTCCGTGGACCAGGATCGGACCGGGAGCTCCGTGCCGGCCGGTGCGCTCATGAATGCCTGCGAGAAGGCGTTGGGCCTTGCCGAGCGAGTAGCCGAAGAGCACCGAGGTGCGCTGCGAGGCTGCGTTCTCCTCCCACCATTCCAAGATGGACTCGAACACCTCTTTCGGGTCGGGCCACCGGTAGACCGGGAGGCCGAAGGTGCACTCGGAGATGAAAACGTGGCAGCCCACGGGTTCGAAGGGGGTGGTCGTGGGGTCGCTCGTGAGCTTGTAGTCGCCGGAGACCACCCACACCTCACCGCCCACCTCGATCCTCACCTGGGCCGATCCCAGGATGTGCCCGGCGGGATGGAGCGAGAGGATCGCGTCACCGACCCGAAGCCTCTCACCCCAGTCCAGCGTCTCGATCCTGGCGTCGGTCCCCATCCGGGCACGAAGCACCCCCTGGCCTCTTCGGGAGGTGAGATACTGTCGGGATCCTCGTCTGGCATGATCCCCATGGGCGTGGGTGATGACCGCCCGCTCCACGGGACGCCAGGGATCCACGTGGATGTCTGCGGCCGGAACGTACAGGCCACAGGGATCAAGTCGGATCAGATCGGTGCTCAACGCCGTGCCTGTCGAGGAGGTTCCGAAGGGTGTAGAATCGATGTTGAATTAATGTATAGAAAATATTGACAAACGTTCCGAACCGTGCAAACTTGCCTTCCGGGTCGGAACGCCCGGACCGCAGCGCCGCCTCAGACGGGGATTCCCATGCAGCCGTATAACTCCGAACTGTTTCTCACGACGTCGGAAGTGGCCGACCTCTTCGACGTGCATCCCTCCACGGTCAAGCGATGGTCGGATACCGAGGGGTTGGAGGTCGACAAGACCGAAGGAGGTCATCGGCGGATCTACCTCCGGAACGCCCTCACCTTCGCGGAAGAACGTGGAATCGAGACCTTTCTCGCGCCCTTTGCCCCCTTCGAGTCCCACGTGTGGCTGGCGGTGCGCGATGCGAAGGACCATCATGACTTCAAGCGGGCGCGATCGTTGGCGATGGGGTGGCTCCTGCGGGGGTATCCCCGACGGGTGACGGCTCTCTTCCACCAGCTGGTGATCCGACCGGAGCTTCCCCTGGAGCTCGTATGTGACCGGGCCATTCAGCCCTTCATGGCGGAAATCGGAACGGCGTGGCGGGAAGGTCGACTTCGCATCGGTGAGGAGCACATGGCGAGCCAGGCAGTCCTGGAGGCCCTGATCCGGCTGAGTCCGCGACAGGCGCTGGAGGATCCGGACGAGGAGAGGGGAGGCTCGACGCGGCCACCAGTGGCGGTGGTGGGTGCGGCGGAGGGCGACCAGCATCAGATCGGCTCCATGTGTATCCGGGTGCTTCTGGAGCGAGAGGGGTGGCAGGTCCTGTACCCCGGGGCGAACACCCCTGCAGAGGAGTTCGCGGCGCTTCAGCGGACCCGGCGGGCCGATCTCATCTGCGTGTCGGTCTCGCCTCCGGCCACTGAGGCGCACATCCGTCGAGCTTTCGACGTGTTGAGGGAATTCTACCGGGCGGGCACTCCCTACCACCTCGTCTTCGGCGGAAGCGAGATCGGTGAAATCCCGGAGCTGGCCGGTCCTTCTCCCTTCCAGTCCGTCGAGGTGTTCCGGTCGGCGGTAGCCTTCATCGATTGGGTTCGCAACCATGGACAGGAGATGGAGAGCGAGGCATGGGCCGAGACGGCATGAGCGCGACGGCAAGCGGTGGAGCCCGGTCGCCGGAGGGGATCGCCCTGATCTCCCTTCTCGTCTTCACCGTCCTGGCGCTCCTTGGCTACGGTCTCTTTGGACTTCGGCCTCATCAGCTTCCGGATATCGACGCCGTCGTGGCCTTCTGGCGTGTGTCTTTCCGGTTCTTCGCCCAGCTTCACATCATCCTGGGCGCCGTCGTACTGGGGGTCCTGCTCGTTCGATATGCTGGATTCCGGTGGTTTCCAGCTTTCCTTGCTGTATACGTCTTCTCGTTCCTGAGCGAGTATCTTGGTACGGGGTACGGGATTCCCTTCGGCAACTATGACTACACGAGTCTTCTGGGCTGGAAGATCGACGGCCGCGTCCCGTGGGTCATTCCCCTGAGTTGGTTTCTCATGGCGGTTCCGTCCTACGCCCTGGCCCGCGTGACCTTTCCAGGCCGAGGGGGACGGTGGCCTCGGATCATCTTCGCGGCGGTGATCCTGACGCTTTGGGACCTGGCCCTGGATCCGGCCATGAGTTACCAGAGCCCCTACTATTGGCGTTGGAGCGACATGGGACCCTACTACGGGATGCCGTGGGTGAATCTAGCCGGGTGGGTCGGTACCGGACTCGTGCTCATGGCCGCCATCGAGTTCCTGGGTGGAGAGGGGTGGATAGCTCCTCTCTCCGTGCCGTGGTTGACCGGGTATTATGGGGTCACCTTGCTCATGCCTTTCGGAATGCTCATTCTCGAGGGCCTCTGGCTGGCCGTGGTCGTCACCGTGATCGGGTACGCCCTGGCGCTGGCGTTCCATGCCTGGGTGGTGGGTCGGCGCCGTGTCCCCGCCGAACAGGTGGTGGGTGAGCCGGTTCGGGAGGGTGCGTGACCTCCGGAGCCGCCGTGTCCGGACTCTTCCGGGAGCAGCTTCGTGAGGCCGCCGACGAACTCGTGGAGGAGTTGGGCATTCCGTCGCCCCGCCTGGAGGGGAAGCTGCTCCGCCCAGTCCTGGCCCGTGCCGCCGCGCCCGACGGGCTTTGGGAGGGCCGCCCGTTCCTCGCCGGCGCCCTCGCCGTTCAGGTGGTCCACGAGGCCTCCCTCCTCCATGACGACATTCTGGATGCATCCGAGACCCGACGCGGGAAACCTTCCATCATGGCGCGGAAGGGGATCGGAGCGGCGCTGGTGGAGGGAGACCACCTTCTCACTGCCGCCTACCGGCTGGCCCACGCCACGGGCTCTGATGCCTTTCTCGGGCTGTTCATCCGGGCGGTGGAGCGAACCGTGGCCGGGGAGCGTCGTCAGTGTGGGGCCATGGGCCGAAGTCTGTCCGAGGCTGAGTACCAGGAGATCATCGCAGCGAAGTCCGGAGAGCTCTTCGGCTGCGCGGTGGCGCTCCCTGCTTGTCTCACCCCGGGTGCCGATATCCACCGACCCTTCGCCCTCGGAGTCCAGATCGGTCAGCTGTATCAGATGGTGGACGACTTCCTGGACCTCTGCCCCGGAGCGGACCTCGGCAAGCGCCCGTTTCAGGACTATCGGCAGCGGAAGTGGACCTGGCCCCTGGCGGAAGCCGGGTTGGACGACTTCGAGCGGGATGAGGAGGAGCTGGCCCGGCTCCTCTTCCATTCCGGAGGAAGCGGTCCGTCTCCCATGCGAAGCGCGCTGCGCCGGTTGGAGCTGAAGGTGGCACGTGTCCAGTCCGAGTGGGTGGCCGAATTCCCGACCGATTCCGTCCTTCCCGAGCTCCTGGACCGATGGACCCGGATCGCCAACGCGACCCTGGTCCGAGAGGAGGCGTCGGACCGGCGGAGTCCCGGAGCCGGCGGCCGGGAAGCTGACTTCGGCGTGGTGGGGTTCTCGGAGCCGGATGTGGAGGCAGCCATCCGGAGTGTGCGGGCTCAGGCCCGAGCGCTGAGCGAGGAGGGCGGCTGGCTCACCTATTTCGCTCGCCACTCCCGGTCCTTCCGTTTCTCAGCCCGATTGTTTCCGGCCGAGGAAGGGCGTCTCGTGGCGGGCGTGTACGCCTTCTGCCGGTTCACGGACGATCTGGTGGATGACGCTCCCGGCCTGTCCCCGACAGAGTTGGGGTGCAGGCTGGAGGCCTGGCGTCGGCTGGTCCGTCAGGCCTACGCCGCCGCGGACTCCGGGGTCGTCCTCCTGGACGAGATCCTGGGAGAGACCGCCCGGAGGGACGTGCCTTCCCTCTACGCGGAAGAGCTGATCCGAGGGGTGGCCATGGACCTGGAACCAGGGGAGTTCACGGACCTGACGTCTCTACGTCGCTACTCGTATCGCGTGGCGTCGGTGGTGGGTCTCTGGCTCACCGAGCTCTTCGGGACCACAACTCCACGGGTGCTCAGCCGGGCCGAGGCCATGGGCCACGCCATGCAGTTGACGAACATCCTCCGGGATGTGGGCGAGGACCTGCGGCGGGGTCGACTCTACCTCCCCCTGGACCATCTGGAGCGCCATGGGATCACTCGCCAGGAGTTGGAGGCGGCGGCCATGGACAGACATCCCCTCCCGTCCGGATATCCCGACCTCATGGAGGAACTCATGGAGGTGGCCGAGGCCGACTATGCGGCCGCCGCCGAGGCCATTCCAGCCCTCCCCATCTTCTTCCAGCGTCCCGTGGCCGTGGCGGGCCGGGTCTATCAGGGGATCCATGGGGAGATCCGGAAGAACGGCTACGACAACCTGAGCCTTCGGGCCTACACCTCCTTCTCCCGGAAGGTGGTGTTGGGTGGGCGGGGACTCTGGGATTTGCGGTCGGCCCGGCGGCGTTACGCGTCGTCGGAGGGAGGACTGGCCGCATTCTCCTCTTCGGCTTTGCGGACGGCCTCTCGAACGCGGTAGAAGGTGTCGGGGGTCACTGAGATCGAAGTGATCCCGGCGTCGACCAGAAAGGGAGGGATCTCCTCGGGGTGATCGGAGGGCGCCTGTCCACAGATTCCGATCTCGACCCCCTGGCTGGAGAACTCCTCCACCGCTTGGCGCACCAGGGTCTTCACAGCGGGAGAGCGAGCGTCGACCGGGTGCTGGTAGCCCTCCAGATCGTCCCGGGACACGGCGTAGACCGTCTGCACCAGATCGTTGGAACCGATGGAGCCCCCGCTCAACCGCATCTCTTTGATGAAGGTCCGGGCCTCGAGAACGTTGGAGGGGATTTCGACCATCAGGAACACCGGGACCCCCGAGTTCCGCCCCAGCTCCGCGGCCTCCAGGTACTCCACGATGGCTCGACCCTCGGCCGGGCTGCGACAGAACGGAATCATGATCTGGAGGTTGTCCAGTCCGAAGTCTTCCCGGACGCCTCGGAGGGCGCGGATCTCCAGCTCGAACGCCGGGGTGAATCGGGGATCCAGATAGCGGGCCGCTCCTCGCCACCCGATCATCGGGTTCTCCTCTCGCGGTTCGAAGAGGCGACCTCCGAGGAGGTCTCGGTACTCGTTGGACTTCAGATCCGAGAGTCGCACGAGGACGGGACGGGGGTGGAAGGCCGCGCAGATCAGGGCGATCCCGGACCGGAGGCGATCCACGAAGAAGTCGGCGGGTTCGTCGTACGCAGGGGTCCGTCGTTCGATGGCTCGCAGGATTCCCTTTAGCTCGGACGGGTCTTCGGCTTCCAGGTGCTGTTCGAAGGGCTGGAGGGTCGGGGACATCTCCCCGGTCTCGGCATACCTCGTCAGCGGATGGAAGTGGCGCAGGGCGAGGGGGTGGACCCCTACCTGTGCGGTGAGGATGAATTCGATCCGGGCCAGCCCGACCCCGTCACAGGGGAGGAGGGCGTCCTTGAGCGACTTTCCGGGGAACCCCACGTTCAGCTTGATGGCCGTTCGAAGAGGACCGGTGTCGGCGAGGGGGATCTCCTCCACCTCCCAGGGATGGATGCCCTGGAAGACCTTGGCCTCGTCGCCCTCGGCACAGCTGCCGGTCACCTCTTCAAGTGGGGTGAGGCGGGTGGTGGCTCCGGCGGCTCCCACCACTGCGGGGATCCCGAATTCCCGGGCTACGATGGCGGCGTGAGAGGTTCGGCCGCCCCTCTCGGTCACGATGACCGAAGCCTCACGCATGAGGGGCTCCCAATCGGGAGTGGTCATCTCGGTCACCAGCACGTCGCCGGGATCGAAGACTCGCTCGATGGGAGGGATGTCGGAGAGCTCCTCGCCGGAAGCGAGGCGCTCCCGAAGCTCCCGTTTTCGGACGATGACCTCCTCGTAGTGGTGGTAAACTCGGACCTTCCCCGCTCCGATCCCGGTCCCGACGGCGAGACCGGTGAGGAGCAGACGCCCGTCCTCCTGGAGGCGGGACACGAGGCCCGGGTCCATGCGGAAGTTTCGCAGGACCCCGGTTCCGTCCTCGGGCGCGTGCACCGTCTCGGGACGACTCTGCACCACGAAGAGTTCACCGGTGATCCCGTCCTTGGCCCATTCGATGTCCATGGGCCGGCCGTAGTGGTCTTCGATCGTCAGCGCCATCCGACCCAGCTCCAGGACCTCCTCGGTCGCCAGCGACCAGTCCCGCTGGGCGCTGGCGTCCACATCGACGCTCTCCGTGGCGGTACCTCCCTGGATCGAATAGATCATCTTCCGATCCTTGGCCCCCAGCTTCTGGTGGATCAGCGCCGGACGACCTCGCCGGAGTCCCTCCTTCCAGAGGAGGAAACTGTCGGGGGTCACCGTCCCCTGCACCACCAGCTCTCCCAGGCCGTAGGACGAGGAGATGTGGATGACGTTCCGATTGCCCGAGTCCGGATCCAGGGTGAAGATGACCCCGGAGGTGGCCAGGTCCGACCGGACCATCTTCATGACCACGACGCAGACCTCTCCCGCCAAGGGATCCATGCCTCGGGACAGCTGATAGTTCACCGCCCGCTCGGTGAAGGCCGAGGCCACGCACTTTCGCCACGAGCGATTCACCTCTTCGAGGCCGCGAACGTTCAGGTGGGACTCGTACTGCCCGGCAAAGGAGGCCAGCTCGGAATCCTCTACGGTGGCCGAGGACCGAACCGCGCAGTCGGTGTCCGGGCCGTAGCGTTCCTCGAGCTTCCGATGCCCCTCTGCGAGGGCGCCCTGAAGTTCGGCCGGAAGCGGGGTGGCCAGCACGAGGGTCCGCGCGGCGGTGATCAGCGAGGAGAGGTGAAGGGACGCGTTGTCATCCCCACCGTCCGAGGCGGAGCCCAGGAGGGCCCGGATGCCCTGTCTCAGAGAGCGCGTACCGGCGAGGAGTTCGAGGATGGGTTCGCGGTCCGGGAGATCGACCGCGTCGAATCCCACCGTCGCTACCTCCACCTCGCTTTCGAGGAAGAGCTGGAAGGCCGCCTGTGTCGTCACGAATCCGCCCGGCACCCGGATGCCGGCGTCGGAAAGCTCCCGGATCATCTCGCCCAGAGAGGCTGCCTTTCCTCCGACCAGGCCGCGGTCGTCTCCTGACACCTCCTGCAGAGGGAGCGCGAGGGGGGGAGAGTCTCCGGTTCCACCCTTCGACGCCCCGACGGATGTCATCCCCGGTCCTCCGCGAATTCGGCGGGAAGGCCGGCAGCCCAGTTCCGGGGCTGGAGCATGGCCTCGAGACGGCTCTCGAAGGTGCCCACGTCGTAGCTCAGATTGTATCCCCAGCGAGCCATGGGGGGCATGCTCATGAGCACGCTCTCGATCCGGGCGTTGGTCTGCAGCCCGAAGCGGGTACCCCGGTCGTGTACGAGGTTGAACTCCACGTATCGGCCGCGACGGACCATCTGAAGGGTCTTTTCCCGGTCTCCCCAGGGAAGGGAGCGCCGCCGCTCCACGATGGGCCCGTAGGCGGTCCGAAGGGAGAGGCCCACGTCACGCACGAAGCTGAAGAGGCCCTCCTGGCCCAGGCCGCCCTCGTCCTCACCCCGGAGGTTGTCGAAGAAGATGCCTCCCACGCCCCGCATCTCTCCGCCCCGATGGTGGTTCACGAAATACTCGTCGCACCACTTCTTGAAGCGGGAGTAGTATTCGGGGTGATGCTTGAGGCAGACCCGGCGGAGGGTCCGGTGGAAGTGGACCGCATCGTCGGGGAAGGGATAGGTGGGCGTGAGGTCGAGTCCCCCGCCGAACCAGTGGTCGAGCCGCTCCCCTTTCTCGTTCTCCAGCTCGAAGTACCGGACGTTCATGTGAACGATGGGGACGAGGGGACTCACCGGATGGCAGACGACGCTCACCCCGGTGGCGAAGAACCGCACCGGTCCGGTGCTGGCCCGGGTGGAGCCGAGTCGGGTCGCCAGCTCAGCGGGGATGGGACCTCCCCCGGTGTAGCGGTTCACACCCACCTTTTCGAAGGTCTCGCCATCGATGAGCACCCGGGAAAGCCCCGCTCCTCCTCCAGGACGGAGCCAGGCGTCTTCCGCGAAGCGGCCTCCTCCATCCTTGTCCTCGAAGAAGTCGGTCAGCGTCTCCTGGAGGAGCTGCATCCACTGGGAAACCCGAGCGCGAAGAGGAGCGCTCTCGACCGCCTCCTGGAGTCGACCGGGAGTGCTCCGAAGAGCCAGCCGGGTGCCCGCGGCGGGGTATGCCCGAGGGGGCTCTGGTGAATCCGTATTGCTCTGGAGGCCTGGCATGGGGATCTCCTGGTCAGAGGGTGGGTCCGCGAGGACCCGAGAGTTCAACTTTATGAGTGACCGTTCGAGGGATAGGCCGGCGCCACGCCGTTCCCATTCCTCGGGCCCTCTCCGAAGAGACGATGGAGCGTCTGCGTCACAACGCGGACTTCCTCGTCACCGAGTCCTGATTCCCGCAGGGCGATCATGGGGCGGGCCATGACCTTGGCGGCCACTCGTCGGGCCACACGATCCACCTCGTCCTCTTCGCGGGCGGTATAGCCGACTTCACGACGGGTGACCTCGAGGAGGAGCTCCCGAAGGGGCCGAAGCGCCTCACTGGCCCCCATCCCCGCCAACCACTCCTGGAATCCTGCGAGTTCCTGCCGGATCACCTCTTCGGCGGCCGGGATGGCTTCGCGGCGCGCCTCCTCCACCTGATTCGCCTCGGGGTGGACATCGTCCAGGTCCCGAAGGGTCACCCCCGGAAGCGCTCCCACGTCGGGAGCCACGTTCCGCGGAAGAGCGACGTCCAGTATCACGAGTTCATCCGCCCGACTCGAAAGAGCGGTGAGATCTCTGGCGTGGAGGATGGGAGAGGAGGCCCCGGTGGCCACTACAACTCCGGAGACCTGCTCGAGGAGCCGGCCCAGCTCTTCGTAGGGAGCCGCTTCCACCTGGCAGTCCCGGGCCAGGGTCTCGGCCCTGGAGAAGGTCCGGTTCACCAGGACCACGCGGTGGTGCTTGGACTGGGCCAGGGTGCGAGCGGCGTGGGAGCCCACCTTTCCACACCCCACGACCATGACGGTGCTGTCCCGGGGAACCCGGTTCAGAAGATCTCTGGCCGCCTCGGAGCCCACCGAACTGCGTCCGGCCATGAGTTCGGTCTCAGTGCGCACCCGCTTTCCGGCGCGAAGGGCTGAATCGAAGAGTCGGCGGAGGTGGGTTCCCACGCCTTCGTGCTCCACAGCCTCTCGGTAGGCGTTCCGGATCTGTCCCAGGATGTGGATGTCTCCCAGAACCTGGGATTCCAGTCCGGAACTGACCCGACAGAGGTGTTCGCCTGCCGCGGTCTCACGACGGACCACCACCTGGCTTCGGGGGAGCTCCCCGGCCGAGACGACCCGTGCCCAGAGGGAGAGCAGCGCTCCCGCATCGGGTTCGCGGTCGTCGTCCCAGGCGTACAGCTCGGTCCGGTTGCACGTCCGCACGGCTACGAGTTCCTTCACGCCCGCCCGTTGGAGGCTGCGGTAGAGGCGGGGGAGATCCTCATCGCGGATCACCCACCGTTCCCGTTCGGCTACCGTCGTTGATCGGAAGTCCAGTCCTACGGAGATCAGCACGTCGAGTCTCCCTGGTTCCAGTCTCTGGTCGGGGAGGGCTCACCTACGATCTGCCCTCCCAGTTCGTCGAGGAGTTGCCTTCCCTCGGTCGTCAGTCCGGGGGCCTCCCGGAGTCGGCGCCGAGCCCGCCCGAGAAGGCGGTAGGCCTGTTCTTGAGGCCGCCGCCCTCCGGGACCTCGCCCCAGCGCCGAATCTTCCTCGAGATCCCGGGCGTCGTCGGCCAGTTGATAGGCCCAGCCCAGGTCCCGGCCAAAACGATAGAGCGCTTGCCGGGTGCGGTCGCCGGCGCCGGCTGCCGTGGCACCGGCCCAGACCGCAAAGGAGGAGAGGTCCGTCGTCTTCTTGCGGTGGAGGCGTCGAGCATGTCCGCCGGTCTGGAAGGCGCCCGTCACATCGACCGCCTGGCCTCCAGCCATTCCGGAGAGCCCGAAGGATCGACCCCAGGCTCCGGCCAGGTCCGCTCCGCCCCGCGGAGCGGTGGCCAGCAGCTCTGCGCTTCGAGCCAGGAGACCGATGGCCAGAAGGATGGCTCCCGCACTGCCCACCCGACGGTGTGTGGCCTGAAGACCCCGACGCTCTCCAGCGTCGTCCATGCAGGGAAGGTCATCGAGGACCAGCGAGGCCGTGTGGGTCAACTCCACCGCCACGGCCACACTCAGGATCTCGTGGATCTCACGTCCGCAGGCTCGGGCGGTGGCCAGGGTCAGAAGGGGACGCCACCTGCGACCGCCGCCGCCGGGGACTCCCACCGCGCGACGGAGCGCGTCCTCCAGGCCGGCCGGGAGCCCTGGATCGTTCACCGTGGCACGGGTCAATTCCCGCTCCAGGGCGGGGAACACCTGCTCGGAGAAGTCCCGGGTCAGGTCGCCCGAACGCAGGGGTTCGACCTGGGACGCCGATAGGGGTCGGGCCGGGAGTGAACTCATGCCGATACCAGTCCGGTCAGGTGTCCGATGTTCTTGAAGAAGATCCGTGCGTGGGCCAGGGGACGGGCCTTGACGAGCTCCTTCTGCATGTAGCCTTCGAAGGTGAGCTCCTGGACGTCCCGATCCTCGCAGATCCGCACGAAGCGCTCCCGGCGCTGGTCTGTGGTGTACCAGTAGCGCTGCATGATTCCCAGGATCCAGAAGACCTGGCCGTGGGTCCGCAGGAAACGACGTCGGGCCCGGGCCAGCACCTTTCCCTTCCCGCTCTCCAGGGCTTCGTGCCCCGCCTGGGCGGCCAGTCGACCACCGGTCATGGCGTAGAAGATTCCCTCACCCGAGGAGGGAGCCACGACTCCGGCGGCGTCTCCGGCCAGGATCACGTCCTTGCCGTTGTCCCACTTGGGCAGGGGCTGAAGCGGAATTGGGGCCCCCTCCTTCTTGATCGTCGCGGCGTCGGCCAACCCCGTGCTCTCGCGGAGCTGGCTGATGGCCCCACGCATGTCGAAGCCCCGGATCGAGGAGCCGGTCCCCACAGAGGTGGTGTCTCCGTGGGGGAAGACCCAGGCGTAGAAGTCCGGGGATAGGGTGGAGCGGTAGTAGACATCGCAGCGTTCGGGACCGAAGGTCTCGGATGCCTCGGCGGGGGACTCGATGATCTCGTGGTAGGCAAAGACGAAGGCGCCCCGGCCGGAATCGGGGATGGCCTGGCGCGCCACCTGGGAGAGGGCCCCATCGGCTCCAACCACCAGGCGGGCCTCCATGGATCGCTCTTCCCCATGTCGGCTGGAGCCCTCGGTGTAGTGGATGCGGGCGGTCCCGTCCGGGGATCGTTCGATGGACTTGAAGGTGCCCGTGAGCCGGGTGACCCCGGCGGACACGGCCCTCTGCCGGAGCCATTCATCGAAGGGTCCTCGATCCACCATCCCCACGAAGCCGTCGCCCACCGGAATGTCCACCGAGTTCCCCCTCGGTGCGAGGATCCGGGCCGTGTCCACTCGATTCACCAGGAGGGACTCCGGGACGTCGAAGGCCTCGAGGAGGCGAGGGGGCACGGCACCGCCGCAGGGTTTCGTACGGCCGGCCCGGTCCAGCAGGACCACCTCGTAGCCCTCCAGCGCCAATTCGTGAGCCGCTGTGGCCCCGGCGGGCCCTCCGCCTACGACGATCGCGTCTACCTTCTTCATCTCGGTTCCTCCTTCGCTTCTGGCTGTAGTCCATACGGGTTGGCCAGCTCCCAGACGTGGGGAGGGACCATGCGCTTCACTCTTCTGGGATGGTGCCGCCGGAGCTGGATGATGGCTTCCACGGCCTTCATCTCGAGGCGAGCTCGGGCGAATTCGGTGCCCCGAGGACCCAGGAGAGGCATCAGGCGAGCCACGATGGGACGGGCCCACTGAGGCGTCTTCCTGAGCGGGAGGCCGTCGGCGCTGCGCTGTACGGCCTTCATGAATCCCTTGACCGGGCCCTTGCGGCGTCCCTTGCTCATCGGTGCTTCCAGTTCGATCTCATCGCCCAGGAGCTCCAGCATCTCCTGGCCTCGCTCGTTTCGGACCAGGATCCACTGGTCGCCGTCTCCGCCCATGTAGCCCACGGTTAGGTCCGAGAGGACGTTCACGTAGTCGACGCAGCTCTTGCACGTCATGGGGAAGAAGTTGTCCGGGAGGTCCGAAAGGGGGAGTTGGAGAAAGGGGATCTGCCTCACCTGGCCCTCCTTGAAGCGGATCTCCACGTGATAGTCGGCGCGAAACTCTAGATAGGTGATCTCGTCGGGCCGCTCGGAGAGCCGATTCAGGAAGGCGTGGAAGTTTTCGGTGGTGGTGTTGTCGCTGCAGGGAGTCCCGAGTACGTAGAGCGCGTCCAGCCCCAGTTCCTTCTCCATGGCACGGAGGGCATGGATCTGACAGGGGATTCCCACGACGGCGAGGCGGGTGAACCCCATCTCGCGTGCGTCGTCCAGGAGGGCCAGAAGGGGAGAATAGCCCATCTTCATCCCCCGGCAGGCCGCCATTCCACTGGCCTCGGTGACGAGGACGGGGCGGGGCCGCCACCGGTCGTCCTCATGGGAGGCTGTGGCCAGGACGGCGTCGACCCGTCCCTCCTCCAGAAGACGTTCGGCCAGACGGGTGGTGATCCCCGTCCACTGGGCCCCCTCCAGGGGCGGGGTCAGTCGGGCCCGCGCCATCTGGAGGAAGGGGCCGAAGTGGAGCTCGTCGGGCCGGGAACGGTCCCGGGTCCTGCCATGGACCTGGGCCTCTAGCTCGGCGTACCGGGGACGGATGAACTGGCAGACACTGCCGCACCGGTGGGGATCGGAGCTCCGGGAGACGCCACAGTCCGTGCAGAGATCTCGATACTCGGGTTCCCGGAGTTCCGGCGTCATGACCCCGT
Source organism: Gemmatimonadota bacterium (assembly GCA_007121555.1). Classification (GTDB taxonomy): domain Bacteria; phylum Gemmatimonadota; class Gemmatimonadetes; order Longimicrobiales; family Gaopeijiaceae; genus PWLA01. The sequence goes on from SKKH01000080.1 coordinate 38,144, forward strand.
TCCGACCCAGGACCGGGAGCCTGGTGGCCCCCGAGGCGCGCGTCCTCGCCGTGGTGCTCATCGGCCGGACTCCGAGAGGGTAAGACCCCCGACCAGAGCGGGCTCCTGGGTGGACAGGGCTGGAGGTCCGGTGGCGCGCCGGGCCGAGCTCGCGACGCCGACGATGATCCAGGCGGCGACCACGAAGAGCACACCCTCGAGGAGGAACACCAGAACGTACCCGGCGGTGGGAGAGCCCAGGACGGTTCGGGCGATGTCGGAGAGGACGGCCCCCATGAGGCCGCCGAGTCCGTAGGCCATGGCCTGGGCCGCTCCCCAGAATCCCATCCTCAGACCCGCGCCTCCGACCTTTCCTTTCACCGTGAGTCCCATCATGGCTCCGATGGCGGCCACGGCGAAGACGCCGTTGGCCACACCGAGAGCGAAGACGGCGATCTTCATGCCTTCCACCCAGCCAAGCAGGGGCATGGCGGCCAGGGCCACCAGCGCCACCGCCGATCCGATGCATCCCGCCGCGGACCAGCGTTCGAGGGTGCTGAACCGCGAAGCCCCGTAGGCTCCCAGAGCCATCCCCAGGAGCGCCCCGCCATGCTGCATCCCGGCCACCCGGGTGGACTCCCCGGGGGTCATCCCGAAGATGGCTCCGGCGAAGGGCTCCAGAATGATCTCCTGGGCAGAGTAGGCCAGCATCGCCACGAAGATGAAGGTGGCGAATCGCCGGGACTGGGGATCCTCCCACATGGCCGAGAACGCCTCCCGGAAGGAGACGTCGTGCGGGCTCGTTCCATGGGTGCCCCGGAAGGCGTCGACCACGATGCCGTCTCGTCGCCCCCAGACCGCGACGAGGGTGAAGAGCATGGCCACCGCACAGACCCCTGCCGTGACGGCCACCATCCGGCCGTATGAGAAGGGGTCCAGGAGAAAGCCTCCGATTCCGGCGGTGGCGATCATTCCGGCGATCATCATGATCCAGGTCAGGGCGGCGGCTCCCGCCATCCTCCGCTCGTCGACCCGCTCCGCCAGGTAGGCGAGGAAGGGAGTGGACGAGGCGCTGATCCCGGCGCCGAGGAAGAAGAAGGCCAGCGCCGCCGCGGCGATCCCCAGGACGGCGTTCGTCTCCATGAGCGCGGTGGCGGCCGCAGCGCCGACACCCGCGAGGACGACGATGCCCATCCCGCCCACGATCCAGGTGATCCGGCGACCATCGGTATCCGAGTGGAAGCCCATGCGTGGACGCAGGAGCTGAACGGCGAAGTGCAGGGCCACGAGGGCGCCGGGTACGGCGGCTGCGAGCCCGAGCTCCACCACCATGACCCGATTCAGAGTAGAGGTCATGATGACCATCACGGCCCCGATGGCCACCTGGACCAACGCCAGGCGAGCGATGCTGGCCCAACTCAGGCCCCGGACAGGTGTCGCCGAGTTCACAGGCCACCTCGGAGGGCAAAGGCCGTGACCATCATCCCGGACACGTAGAGGGGCACACCCAGCGCGCTGTACCAGAGCGCCCGGTCACGAGGCTGGCCCAGGAACCGGATCATCATGAGGAGCTGGACCGTCAAGAGGCCGATGATGGCGATGGCGAAGACCGGACGACCCCACCAGAGCAGGAGACCGACGACCACGATCTGGGCTGCCGTCATGACCGCGACGGCCACCCGGGCCGCCCCCTGGGCTCCAAGCATGGCCGGGAGGGAGCGAATCCCCATGGCCCGGTCGCCTTCAATGGCCTTGAAGTCGTTCAGGGTCATGATCCCGTGGGCTCCGAGGCTATAGAGGAGCGCGACGAGAAGGATCTCTCCGCTGGGGAGAGCCCCTCCGAGCAGGACCGCGGCGCCTGTGACCCAGGCGAGTCCCTCGTAGGAGATTCCGACGGCCAGATTTCCCACCCAGCCATTCTGTTTGAACCGGAGTGGCGGGGCGGAGTAGCCCCAGGCCAGGGCAAGGGCCAGAAGGGTCGCAACGAAGCCCCAGGTCCCGAGAAGGTATCCTGCGGCGGCCGATACGGCGGTCCAGCCGATGGCCAGCCCGAGTCCCCAGCGTCCAGGGATACGACCGGAGGGAATGGGTCGGTCCGGTTCATTGATCCCATCCACCTCCCGATCAAACCAGTCGTTCACTGCTTGGCTGCTTGCGCAGACCAGGGGACCGGCGACCAGGATCCCCAGGAGGGTCACGGGCCACCGCGAGTCCAGCGGCACCCCCGAGGAGATCGCTCCGCAGAGGAACGCCCACATGGGGGGGAACCAGGTGACGGGCTTGAAGAGCTCCAGCACCGCACCGGGCTCCGGGAGCCGCCGGCGACTCACGTGTAATCTTGAGATGACGGAATGGTCTGTCAAGAAAATTAGACACTCAGGGCCGAAAAAAAACCTCCGCGGCCGGCGTTGCTGGCGCCACGGAGAAGCATTCTTCCTAATTCCGGTCCCGGCTCGGTCCCTCCAGGTTGTAGCGTCGCAGCTTGGTATAGAGGCTCTGGCGGCTTACGCCCAGGAGTTCGGCGGCGGCGGTTCGGTTGTCGTCGGTCAGCTCCAGAGCGGCCTCGATGAAGTGCGCTTCCACCACGGCGGTGGTGTTCTGCACCAACTCCTTCAGCGAGACCTTGCCGACCTGATGGGTCAGCTCATCCATGGTGCTGGTCAGGTTTCGCCGAGCCCCTCGATCCACAGCCAGTCGGCGACTCACGTTTCGGACCACGATGCCCACCACCGGGGGATCCACCTCTTCCAGCAGGATCCCCGAGAGCTCCACCTCGGTGTCCATGTCCAACTCCCCGAGAAGTGTCGTCGGAAAGAGTCTCACGACTCCGAACTTCTGGAGGTTGGCGAGGAGCACGGTCAGGTCGGCGCCCGGACGACCGAGCCACTTCCCCAGGCTCTGACCCAGGGCCTCCTCCTCTGAGGAGAGCTGGACGAGATCCAGGAAGGCTCGGTTCACGGCGACGACCCGGGCGTCCATATCGGTGACGACCCATCCATCGGGAGCGTTCTCCAGAAGCTGTACCCAACGCTTCTCGCGCTCGTCGACGCTATCGGGGACACTGCCGGTGGGGCTCAGGTGAGCAAGGAAGATCTGATCCCGGTCTTCTCGCACCAGGGACGCATGGAAGTCCCAGACCGCTCCGTCGCTCAGCGTGAGGGTGATGGGCTCCGCCTTTCCGGATGTGGCCACAGCGGCGAGGTGACTTCGAAGCTTCTCCGTCTCCTCGGGCTCCAGGTCCAGACCCTCGGGGATTCGGAGGTCCATCAGCTCCCGGAGGGGGAGTCCGAAGGCCCTGCCCGCCGCCTCGTTGGCGTCGACCACCCGACGGCTGCCCGCCTCCAGGAAGAGCACCGCCTCCGATGACTTCTGGAAGAGCAGTCGGTAGCGGGTCTCGACCTGACGAAGGCGCCAGTAGTCCCGCTCCAGGGCCTGCTGCGCGTCGACGAGTTGCTTCTGGAGATCCGAGAGGGCTCGAAGGTCACGGCCCAGGGCCAGAACGCGTCCCTTCCCATCGAACTGGAGGACCGTGAAGCTGACCGGGATCTCGATGCCGTCGGCGAACACCTGGTTCACCTGTCGGAACCGGGAGATCTCTACGTCCTTCACCTCGTCGAGGAGCGAGCGGATCTTGCTGCGTGTGTCCGATGTGACGGTGTCGACCCAGCTTCGGCCGAGCCACCCGTCGGCGCGCTCCCGCGCGAAGGCCTTGCCCAGGTGCACCTCTTCGATGGTGCCGTCACCGGCGATGAGGATGGCCAGGTCGGAGGACGCCTGAATCAGTCGGTCGACGATCGAGGACGTGCCCCCTTCCGGGGTCCGGGCCGATGCCTGGAAGATTCTGTTCACGGCGAACCCCTTCTCCGGAGGCCACGGAGGAGGACTCCGCATGCCCGGACGAGGCGATGAATTTATGTAATGACCAAGCACGAAAACTGAGTCAATTCGAGACTTAGATAAAGGCCCTGGCCACCACCGGGGCGAGTCTGGCCTCCGGAGCCGACGCATCGGCACCGACCCTTTCGACCAGATCCGGAACCCGCGAAAGGGCGCTCCCCCCCACCAGGATCCCCACCCCCCGGTTCCGGGATTTCCGCCGCACCTGGCGGATCTCCCGAGCCACATCGTCCAGCGCCGATGAGGTGGCGACGGAGAAGGCCACCACGTCGAAATGCATGTGGGCCACCCGGTCCGCCGTGGATCCGTCGAGAAACGGGGGACCCATCTCCACGCCCCAGCCCTCAAGGCGAAAGAAGTGTGAGGTGATGAGCAGCCCCAGGGTGTGCTGCTGTCCCGGGAGTGCAGTGAGCAGGATCTGGTGTCGATGGGTCGGGCCCACGGATCCCGCGGATGCCGGGATCTTGCGAAGTGTGGACCGGACGAGTCGCTGGAGTCGTCCCAGGACCAGGGTGACCTCGACGAAGTCGCAGTTGTCGTCCTCCCACCGTTCACCCATGTCGCGGGCCGTGGGTGGGATCAGGGACGTCAGAATGCTCTCCGGGGTCACCCCCCGCCGAATGAGCCCCGCCACGAAGCGATCCACCGCATCATTGTCGCGTGTGCGGATCACCTCGAAGAAGTCATCCAGATCCTTCTCGTCGACCTCCTGGCTCAGGAGTGGACGGGTCCCGTCCATTGCCGGCGTCCAGAGCAGCGGCAGCGCTCCCAGCTCGATCTCCACCGGGCCGAGAGCGATCCGGTTCACGCGCTCCGCCTCACGCACCGCAAGGTCCGACTCACGGATGAAGCTGGCGTTGCGCCGGCGGAGGGTGCGAGGGGTGAGAGTGGGCGAGGGGTCAGAGCGCATGACCGGTCCCTCCTTCGAAGCCGGGTGTCAATATGGACGCTGCCAGGGGCTCGGCAGGAACTCCATGCTAGGTGTCGTCGCGAAGGCATGCAAGCACTCGATTTCGGGACGATTCGAACGTGACCCCTACCTCTTCAATAATGTCCAGTCTGCTCGACGTCAATAATTCTTGACATCTCCCTCGGGCCAGGCTTACTATCTGGCCAGATCGTCGGCCGCCCCGTCAGGAACCGGGTGCGCGGGACCGAAACCCTCTGACCGGAGCCCCACGTGGCGCGTTCCCAGCCCCGTCCCCTTTACACGCCCGAAGAGAAGGTGCGGCGGGACGAGTCACCCTGGACGATCGTCCAGGGCGTGCTGGCGCCGCTCCAGTTCGTGGTGATGATCGTCAGCGTGGTTCTTCTGGTCCGTTACCTGGGCACCGGAGAGGGGGCATCGGCCGCCGCCGTCAGCGTCGTCGTGAAGACCGCCGTGCTCTATCTGATCATGATCACTGGCTCCATCTGGGAGAAGGTCGTCTTCGGCAAGTGGCTCTTCGCCGGCCCCTTCTTCTGGGAAGATGTGGTGAGCATGGGCGTCATGGCCCTCCATACCGCATACCTGGTCGGCCTCGTCATTCCCTTCACCTCTAGCGTCGGCCTGGCCTGGCTGGCGCTGGTGGCCTACGCCGCCTATACCGTGAATGCCATCCAATTCGTACTGAAGCTTCGGGCGGCTCGCCGCCAGAGCGAAGAGATCGAGCGATCCCAGAACGCCGAACTGGCCGGGATGGTCTCATGAGCGGAGCCGCTCTCCCCGTGGCCGACGCCGGGACCTCCGGGTGTCAGGACCTCCCCGTCCTGAAGCAGCGGGGCCAACGCGAGGTCTTCTGCGGTCTCACCGGGATCATCTGGCTACACCGGAAGATGCAGGACGCCTTCTTCCTTATCGTGGGCTCCCGGACCTGCGCCCATCTGATGCAGTCGGCGGCGGGGGTGATGATCTTCGCCGAGCCCCGGTTCGGCACCGCGATCATGGAAGAGAAGGATCTGGCGGGGATGGCGGACATGCACGACGAGCTGGACAAAGTCGTGTCCCGGCTACTGTCCCGTCGTCCCGAGATCCGGACCCTCTTCCTGGTCGGTTCCTGCCCCTCGGAGGTGATCAAGCTGGACCTCTCGAAGGCGGCGGAGCGCCTCTCCGGCGTCCACTCGCCCGAGGTCCGGATCCTGGCCTATTCCGGAAGTGGAATCGAGACCACCTTCACCGAGGGTGAAGACACCTGCCTCGCCTCCATGGTCCCCCAGCTTCCCGACGACGGAAGCGAGAACTCCCTCATGGTCGTGGGGACGCTGGCGGATGTGGTCGAGGATCAGATGGTCAGGGTCTTCGAGCAGTTGGGGATCGGGCCGATCCGGTTCCTTCCACCCCGGCGGAGCGCCGATCTTCCGCCCGTGGGCTCCGGCACCCGGGTCATCATGGCCCAACCCTGGGTGAATGAGACGGTCGAGGCGCTCCAGCGGCGGGGAGCCAATCTGATTTCGGCTCCCTTTCCCTTCGGTGTCGAGGGCACGCTGGAGTGGCTGGTCGCCGCCGCCGAGCCCTGGGGGGTTTCACGGGAGCGCGTAGAGGAGGTGACGGCCAAGGCCCGCGAGCGGGGTCGAGCTTCGCTGGCCCGGTACCGGGAGGTACTCGAGGGCAGGCGGATCTTCTTCTTTCCCGATTCCCAGATCGAGATTCCCCTGGCCCGCTTCCTCCACAGGGAGCTGGGCATGGTGCCGGTAGAGGTGGGAACGCCCTTCCTGCATCGCACCCACATGGGGCCGGAGCTGGCCCTTCTTCCCCGGGATCTCACCCTCTCGGAGGGCCAGGACGTGGAGCGCCAGCTGGACCGGTGCATGGCCGCGAACCCGGACATCACGGTCTGCGGTCTGGGGCTGGCGAACCCGCTGGAGGCCGAGGGGCAGACCACCAAATGGGCCATCGAACTGGTCTTCTCGCCCATCCACGGGTTCGACCAGGCCGGGGACCTGGCGGAGCTCTTCGCCCGTCCGCTGCGCCGCGCCCAGCTCCTGGAGGTTTGAGACCATGGATCTGACCATCTGGACATACGAGGGCCCGCCCCACGTGGGGGCCATGAGGGTCGCCACGGGGATGAAGGGGATCCACTACGTACTGCACGCTCCCCAGGGGGACACCTACGCCGATCTGCTTTTCACCATGATCGAGCGCAGGAACCACCGGCCGCCGGTCACCTACACCACCTTCCAGGCCCAGGACCTGGGCGGCGATACGGCGGGGTTGGTCAAGCAGGCCACTCGGGACGCCTACGAGAGGTTCAAGCCCGACGCCCTCCTGGTGGGCGCTTCGTGCACGGCGGAGCTCATTCAGGACGATCCGGGCAATCTGGCCGCCAGTCTGGGGTTGCCGGTTCCGGTGATCCCCCTGGAGTTGCCGGCCTACCAGCGAAAGGAGAACTGGGGGGCGTCGGAGACCTTCTACCAGCTCGTCCGAGCGCTCTGCCTCCCTCACGCTCCCGAGCCGGCGTGGCAGCGGCCCCCCATCGAGGGACGTCGGCCCCGTTGCAACCTCCTCGGCCCTTCGGCCCTGGGGTTCCGACACCGGGACGATGTGAAGGAGATCACCCGGCTCCTGGACCAGGTGGGTGTCGACGTGGATGTGGTGGCGCCGCTGGGCGCGACCGCCCACGACGTGGCGCGACTTGGTGAGGCGGACTTCAACGTCGTCCTGTATCCCGAGGTGGGAAGGGCGGCGGCGAGTTGGCTGAAGCGGACCTTCAAGCAGCCCATGGTTGAAACGGTTCCCATCGGTGTCGGGGCCACCCGGGACTTCCTTCGGGAGGTCGCCCGGGTCGCCGGCCTGGATGAGGAGGAGGCCGTATCGGTCGTCTCGACCGAACTGCCCTGGTACTCCCGTTCCGTCGATTCCAACTACCTGACCGACAAGAGGGTCTTCATTTTCGGCGATGCCACACACGCGGTGGCCGCAGCCCGGGTGGCCAGTGAAGAGATCGGGTTCAAGGTCGTGGGGCTGGGCGCCTACAATCGGGAGTTCGCCCGGGAGGTCCGGGCCGCGGCGAAGAAGCTGGATCTGGAGCCGCTGATCACCGATGACTATCTGGAGGTGGAGGAGGCCATCCAGGAGGCGGCGCCCGAGATGGTGCTGGGCACGCAGATGGAGCGTCACATCGCCAAGCGTCTCGGAATCTTCTGTTCGGTGATCTCGGCGCCGGTCCACGTCGAGGACTTCCCAGCCCGGTATTCCCCCCAGATGGGGCCCGAGGGAGCCAACGTCCTCTTCGACACCTGGGTCCACCCCCTGATGATGGGTCTGGAAGAACATCTTCTGGGCATGTTCCAGGACGACTTCGAGTTCTCCAACGACCGGACTCCCTCGCACCTGGTGGCCGCCAAGCCCGAGGGATCTGGCAGCGACGAGCTCGCTCCGGCGACTTCGGCCGCACCCGACTCGGCGAACGGAGCCCCCACCCGGAATGGAAACGGTTCCCACGGGGATGCCGAGATCCCTGCGGAAACGCGCGGGTCTGGGAGAGACGGGTCCACCCCCTCGACCGCGGAAGGACCTGGCCCGTCAGACCCCCAATGGGGTGACGAGGCGGCAGCCGAGCTCAAGAAGATCCCCTTCTTCGTACGAAAGAAGGCTCGGCGTAACACCGAGGCCTACGCCCGGCAGCAGGGCATTCACGAGATCTCCGTCGACACCCTCTATGAGGCCAAGGCCCATTTCGGGTCCCGGTGAAGATGAAGAATGCCCTGTCCCCTCGCACGATGAACGTTCCCAGCAGGAGAGGTGGAGGATGAAACTCGTTGTCGTCACCCTGAACAGCCACTCGGTCGCGGCTTGCAGGAGCGCCCGGGAGCGAGTGCTGGAAAGCGGTCGTGCCGAGGGCGAGTCCGTGGAGGTGGCCCTGCATGTGGCGGCCGACTGGGAGGGCAGCCCCGAGGCCGCTCGGGCCTGCCAGGAGGATCTGCGGGACGCGGATATCGTGGTGGTGGGCCAGATCTTCATGCCCCAGCACTCCTCGGTCATCCTCCCGGTCCTGGAGGAGCGGCACGATGAATACCGGGCCGTGATCTGCCTGCTCTCCGAGGGCCCCGTCGTGCGCCTCACCCGCATGGGCGGGTTCTCCATGGGTGGAGACGGAGCCAACAGGAGCAAGTGGTCTCCCATCTCCCTGCTCAAGAAGCTGAAGGGAGAGAAGAAGGGAGGGGGTCGGGCCTCGGGTCAGCGGCAGATGCGGGTGCTCAAGCAGATCCCGCGGCTCCTCAGGTTCATTCCAGGCACAGCGCAGGACGTCCGCGCCTACTTCCTGATCCTCCAGTACTGGCTGTCGGGCTCCGAAGAGAACATGGAGAGCCTCTTCCGCTTCGTCCTGGCCCGATATGGAGACGGCTCCGACCGGACCCGGGACATCCCCGCACCTCGACAGTATCCGGAGGTGGGGCTGTACCACCCCGATCTGCCCGGCCTGGGGCTCACCGAGGATGTCGATGCGCTGCCCACCGGGAGAATCGCACCCTGGGACCCGTCCACCCCGCGCGAGCCCGAGCCCGCCCGCCCGCGCGCGATATCCACGACCAACGGGGCGGCGGTCGAACCCAGGGGCCGTCCCACCGTGGGCGTCCTCCTCATGCGGTCCTACGTCCTGGCCGGGAACACCGCGCACTACGATGCCGTGATCCGGGCGTTGGAGGCCCGGGGGCACCGGGTGCTGCCCGCCTACGCTGCCGGACTGGACAACACGCCGCCGGTGGAGCGTTTCTTCCTCGATGAGGATGGACGGAGTCGCGTCGAGGCCGTGGTCTCCCTCACCGGATTCTCCCTCGTCGGCGGGCCGGCCTACAACGACGCCGATGCGGCCCAGGCCCTCCTGGGCCGTCTGGATGTGCCCTACATGGCGCTTCAGCCCCTGGAGTTCCAGACGGTGGACGAATGGCGGGAGGATCCCAGGGGGCTGAATCCCATGCAGTCGGCCCTCATGGTGGCCATCCCCGAACTGGACGGCGCCATCGCCCCGGCCGTCTTCGGTGGGCGAGGCGGCTTCAGCGCGGAATCATCCGGCGCCGCGTCGGTGCCCGTGCCGGAGCGGGTGGAACGGATCGCCGACCGCTTGGACCGATGGATCCGCCTCAGGACCACGCCTCGGCCCCAGCGACGCATCGCCGTCACCCTCTTCAACTTTCCCCCCAATGGCGGAAATGTAGGCACGGCAGCGTACCTCGACGTGTTCGAGTCCCTGCACCGGACCCTCTCCCGCCTTCGGGACGAGGGATATGACGTGGCCGGGCTCCCCGACACCGCCGCCGAACTCAGGGACTCGATCCTCGAGGGGAACTCGGAGCGCTATGGCACCCCGGCCAACGTGCATCACCGGATCCCGGTGGATGACCACGTGGCCCGGGAGACGTATCTGAGGGAGATCGAGGAGGTCTGGGGCCCCGCGCCGGGACGGGAACTCACGGACGGGAGGAACCTCCTGGTCCAGGGTGTGGCGTTCGGGAACGTGTTCGTTGGAATCCAGCCCCCCTTCGGCTGGGAGGGCGACCCCATGCGCCTCCTCTTCCAGGGCGGCTTCGCCCCGACCCATGCCTTTTCGGCCTACTACCGGTGGGTGCGGGAGGATCTGGATGCCCACGCCGTCCTCCATTTCGGCACCCACGGGGCCCTGGAGTTCATGCCGGGCAAGCACGTGGGCATGAGCGGAGGCTGCTGGCCCGAACGCCTCATCCGCGATCTTCCCAACCTCTACCTCTACGCCGCGAACAACCCTTCCGAGGGCACGCTGGCGAAGCGGCGGGGGAGTGCAGTCCTGCTCTCCTACCTGACGCCCCCCGTGTTGCGGGCAGGCCTCTACAAGGGCCTCCTGGATCTCAAGACCACCCTGGACCGACTCCGGAGCCTGCCTCCCGAGGCCTCGCTCGAGGAGGTGGATGGACTCCGGGAAGCTGCCCTGGCCCTGGCCGTGGAGTTGGAGCTGGCCTCCGACGAGACGGAGATCCCCGAGGGGCCGGGCGCAGACGTCTGGGTCGCCGAGTTGCTGGGCCGGCTCATGGAGCTGGAAGGCTCCCTGATCCCCCACGGGCTTCATACCCTGGGGCGGGATCCTGAGGCGGGCGTTCTGAACGAACTCGTCGTGGCCGCCGGTCTCTGCCCGGCACCCGGCGAAGACGGGATCATGGAGGCGCTGGAATCCGAATCCAGATTCGCATTTGAGCTGGGTCGGGCGGTGGAGCTCCTTGTCGCCGACCCCGGCGACGGCCACCGGGGGCTCGAGGCCGCCCGGGCGCACCTCGTGGAGCAGGGGGCACCGGCCGAACCGGTGGACCTGCTCCTTGAGCGGCTGCAGGCCCTCACCCGTGGCCTCAGGACGAACCGGGAGCTCGACGCACTCGTCGGGGCGCTGGACGGGGGCTACGTGGCCCCCACCCCCGGTGGGGATCTCCTGCGCTCCCCCCGGATCCTGCCGACGGGACGAAACATCTATGCCTTCGACCCCTGGCGGATCCCCTCCACGGCGGCGCTCCGCGAAGGTCGTCGGCAGGCCGACCGCATCCTGGCCCGTCACCAGGAGGCCACCGGGACCTTTCCCCGTGCCGCCGGCTTCGTGCTCTGGGGCACCGACAACATGAAGCGGGAAGGGGCTCCGGTGGCCCAGGCCCTGGCCCTCATGGGAGCCGAGCCCACCTTCGACACCTATGGCCGCCTCTCAGGGGCCCGCCTGATCCCCCTGGAGGAGCTGGGCCGACCCCGGGTCGACGTCGTGATCACGACATCGGGAATCTTCCGGGACCTCCTCCCCCTCCAGATGCGACTCCTGGCCCAGGCCGCCCTGAAGGCCGCCACGGCCGACGAGCCTCTGGAGCTGAACCGCGTCCGGGCCCACGCGCTGGAGCATGCCGGGTTGCATGGAGGTGAACTCGAGGCGGCGGCTCTGCGGGTCTTCTCGAATGCCGACGGGGCCTACGGAGCCAACGTGAACCAGCTCGTGGACGCCGGTACCTGGCAGGAAGAAGAGGAGTTGGGTCGGAGTTTCGTGGGACGGAAGGGGTTCGGCTACGACCAGCACGGCCGCCCCCACCCTGCCGGCGACCTTCTCGAAGCCCTCCTGGCCCGGGTCGAGCTGACCTATCAGAACCTCGACTCCGTGGAGCTGGGCGTCTCCGACGTGGACCAGTATTTCGACTCCCTGGGGGGGCTGGCCCGGGCGGCCAGGACCGCCAGGGGTGAGGGCGTACCCGTCTACCTCGGCGACGAAACTCGCGGAGAGGGCAGGGTGCGAACCCTGGAAGAGCAGATCGACCTGGAGACCCGGACCCGGACCCTGAATCCCCGCTGGACCGAGGGCATGTTGGCTCACGGCTATCAGGGCGTCCAGGAGATCGAATCCCGGGTCACGAATACCGTGGGATGGTCGGCGACAGCCGCCGCCGTTCCCCAGTGGGTCTACCGGGAGATCGGTGAAACCTACGTGCTGGATCCGGAGATGCGGGAGCGCCTCTCGGCGCTGAACCCGGAGGCGGCGGTCCGGATGGGCCAGCGCCTTCAGGAAGCCTGCGACCGGGGCTACTGGGACCCTGACGACGAAACCCGGGCCCGGCTCGACGAAGCACTCGACGAGTTGGACGACCGGCTGGAAGGAATCGAGATCGAAAAGGAGGTCGCAGCATGAGTTCGAATGGAGCGCTTCCGGTGGTCCCCCCTACCAAGGGAAAGAAGTCCGCCGGCGATGGGGAGGGGAGTCTGCAGGTTCATGTGGAGGCTCCCGAAGAGATGGATGGAGCCATGGTGATCGCCATCTACGGAAAGGGGGGGATCGGGAAGTCCACGACCTCTTCCAACCTGTCGGCGGCGCTGGCGCTGAAGGGTAAACGCGTGCTCCAGGTGGGATGCGATCCCAAGCACGATTCCACCTTCACCCTGACCCACAAGATGATCCCCACCGTCATCGACACCCTGGCGGAGGTGGACTTCCACGCGGAGGAACTCCGTCCCGAGGACTTCGTGCATGAGGGCTTCGCCGGGGTCATGTGCGTGGAAACGGGAGGGCCTCCTGCAGGGACCGGGTGCGGGGGGTACGTGGTGGGACAGACGGTGAAGCTCCTCAAGCAGCACCACCTTCTCGAGGACACCGACGTGGTGATCTTCGATGTGCTGGGCGACGTGGTCTGCGGAGGGTTCGCAGCCCCTCTCCAGCATGCCGACCGGGCCTTCATCGTCACGGCCAACGACTTCGATTCCATCTTCGCGATGAACCGGATCGTGGCGGCCATCCAGGCGAAGGCGAAGAACTATCGGGTCCGGTTGGGCGGGGTGGTGGCGAACCGCTCGGCGGCCACCGATCAGATCGATCGGTTCAACGACCGGGTGGGTCTGGAGACCATGCAGGTCTTTCCGGACCTGGACGCCATCCGGCGCTCCCGCCTCAACAAGTGCACCCTCTTCGAGATGAAGGAGGAGACCCCTGAGGTTCACGGGGCCCGGGAGAGCTACAGCCGACTCGCCGATGCCGTCCTGTCCCGCCCCGGCGGCGAGGACGTGTCGCCCCTTGGCGACAACGAGATCTTCAACCTCCTGGGCTTCGACTGATGGCCCCAGGCGCCCGCGAAGCCTCCCGCCTCGATGAGGCCGTCAAGCCCGGCCTCCCACTCTCCTCCTCGGATGCGTCCGAGGAGGTCTCGAGTCGGTGGGTCCGACGGCGAAGTGCGGTCCGCAGCTACTTCGAGGAGCGAGCCGAGAACTGGGTCCAGATCACCTCCGACGCGCCTCTGAGCGGGATCCGACGAACGGTGCGGGAAGGGCGGGGCCAGATGCGGGATGCTCTGGCGGCGTGGCTCCTGGGAGAGACGCTGGAGGGGGACGTGACGGTGCTGGATGCCGGCTGTGGCCCAGGAGAGTTGAGCCTCCAACTGGCCGCAGCCGGAGCTCGAGTCACCGGTGTGGACCTGTCCCGGGCCCTCATCGAGGCGGGAGAACTCCGTGCCCGGGAGGCTGGGCTCACGGATCGGGTGACCCTCCATACTGGCGACATGCTGGATCCTCCCGGAGGCCCGTGGCAGCGAGTCGTGGCCATGGATTCCTTTCTCTACTACGACGAGGACGAGGCTTCGGAAGGGGTGGCGCGACTCGCCTCACTGGCCCGGGAACAGATGATTTTCACCGTGGCGCCCCGCACCTTCCTGCTGGGCGCCATGCACCGACTGGGGAGCCTCTTTCCCCGCCGAGACCGGGCCCCGGGAATTCAACCCATCCGGGTCGAGTCCTTCCTGGGCCGGGTCCTCGACGACCCGCGGATGGCCGGATGGGAGGCGGGCCGCCAGTTCAGCGTCCGTTCCGGCTTCTATTTCTCCCATGCGGTGGAGCTCCTCCGAGGGAGAGGATGAGATGAAGGGAGGCGGACTCGCAGGCATGCTGGCCCGGGCCGGGACCCGTTGGCTCCCCTTCGCCGACGCGGCGTCGGAGGAGCTCCCTCTCGGCCGTCTGCTCCGTCTGGCCCTCTTTCAGGTCTCGGTCGGGATGGCGCTCACCCTCCTCCTGGGTGTGTTGAACCGGGTCATGATCGTGGAGCTGGGTGTGGGGGCCGCGCTGGTGGCCACCATGGTGGCGATCCCCCTCCTCTTCGCGCCCTTCCGGGCGCTCATCGGCTTCCGCTCGGACGTCCACCGCTCGGCCTTTGGATGGCGAAGGGTGCCCTACCTCTGGTTCGGAACCCTCCTCCAGTTCGGTGGCTTCGCCCTCATGCCGTTCGCCCTGCTGGTGCTGGGTGGCGCCGAGGTGGGTCCGCAGTGGGTCGGGTACCTGGGAGGCGGGCTCGCCTTCCTCCTGGTGGGGGCCGGGGCGCACACGGTTCAGACCGCCGGCCTGGCGCTGGCCACCGACCTCTCGGCCGAAGAGCAGCGGCCCCGGGTCGTGGCCCTCCTCTACCTCTTCCTCCTCGGGGGGATGCTGATCTCGGCGGTGGTCTACGCCCAGATCCTGTCCAACTTCACCCCGATCCTCCTCATCCAGGTGGTGCAGGCGGCGGCGGTGATCACCCTGGTCCTGAACGCCGTCGCTCTCTGGAAGCAGGAGGCCCGAGATCCCGAGCGGGCCAGAGCGCCCAGAGAACCCACCCGGTTCACGGAGGCATGGGGTCAGTTCACCCAGGGAGGTCGGGCCACCCGCCTCCTCGTGGCTGTGGGGCTGGGGGCGGCGGGCTTCTCCATGCAGGAGGTCCTCCTCGAACCCTTCGGCGGTGAGGTGCTGGGCATGAGCGTGTCCGCCACGTCCTTCCTGACGGCCATCACCGCCTTCGGGGCGATTCTGGCGTTCGCCTGGAGCGCGCGGGTTCTGGAGCGGGGCATGGATGCGTGTCGCCTGGCCGCGATCGGGACCCTGATCGGCGTCTTCGCATTCGGGTTCATCCTCATGTCCGGGCCCATGGAGTCGCCCTTCCTCCTTCAGGTAGGGTCGGGATTCCTGGGGGTGGGCGGAGGCCTCTTCCTCGTCGGCACCCTCACCGCGGCCATGGACCTCCAGGATACGGAGGGCAACGGCCTGGCCATGGGTGCCTGGGGTGCCGTGCAGGCCTCAGCCATGGGACTGGCGGTGCTGGGGGGCGGCTTCATTCGAGATGTGACGACCGGGCTGGCCGAATCCGGGGCCCTCGGCCCCGGCGTGACCGGTGCCGGTGCTGGATACATGGTGGTCTTTCAATTGGAAATCATTGCGCTCTTTCTTGCCATGGCGGCACTGGGGCCGCTCGTGGCGGCGGGCCGCGGAATCTCCGCGGGATCCCGTCGGTCCAGCTTTGGCCTGGCAGAGCTCCCGGGGTAACCCCCAACACGGAGGTGCAGGATGGAATACATCGACTTCGCCCAGATCAGCATCTATCTTTTCTGGTTCTTCTTCGCCGGGCTGATCATCTACCTGAGACGCGAGGACAAACGGGAGGGGTATCCCCTGGAGTCGGATCGAAAAGGTGTGACGGTGCAGGGCTGGCCCGCCGTTCCTCCGGCAAAGCCTTCCCGTCCCCGGCACCCTGCCCTCGTGGGCGCGGACGGCCGGGAGCTGGAGCGGGCCCTCGGTGACGAGCCCCCGGCTTCGGCTCGGGCCTCCAGCGCACCAGCCGCTCCTCCGGCGTCCGAGGCTCCTCCGGCCGCTCCCGACGAGCCCACCGCTTCTTCTGACGACGAGAATGACCGATGACTCTGCCTGGAAAGCCACACGGAAAACACCCCGGCGCCGCCCTCACGCCCACCGGGAACCCCATGAAGGACGGGATGGGACCGGCTGCATGGAACCCGGACCGGGCGGATCGTCCCGACTACACCCACGACGGACGTCCCCGGATGCAGCCCATGAGCAAGCTGACCGGATGGTCCATCGAGGCCCGTGACCCTGATCCCCACGGGATGACGGTCATCGGAGCCGACGGCGTGGCCGCCGGTACGGTGGTGGACGTCTGGGTGGACCTGGCGGAACCGCAGCTCCGATATCTCCAGGTCGAGCTCCCTGTCGAGGACCAGACCGACATACTTCTCCCCATGGGCTATTGCCGGATTCGCAGGCGAGATCGTACCGTGCGGGTGAAGGCCATCAAGAGTCATCACTTCCCGGACGTACCCCGGACCCGAGCCCCCGACAAGATCACCTTGTTGGAGGAAGACAAGATCGTGGCCTACTACGCGGGCGGATACATGTACGCAGATCCGTCCCGGTCCGAGCCCCTCTTCTAGACAGGACGAACCCATGGCACCCTCTGCGGATCACGACCCGGTCCCCGACCATCACGCTGGTGGGTCCGCGCCCCAGCAGGGCACCGGCTCCAGCGATCAGGAGGATGGGTCCGTCTACATCCAGGGCATCGACGAGCCCCTCCCGCCCGGTGAAAAGCTCCTCTGGGAAGGGCGACCCAGCCTGGTCCCCCTGGCGCTGCGTGCGCTTCACCTTCGTGTCTTTCTCTTCTACTGGGGCTTGGTGGGGGTGGGGTGGATCGGTCACGGTCTGGCGACGGGCCGGGCCGGTACGGACCTGATGGCCGACCTGACCTGGCTCCTGGTCGTCGGCGCGCTGGGATCGGCCATGGTCTTCGGTCTGGCCTGGGCCGTTCAGCGCAGCACCACCTACGCCCTCACGAACCGCAGGGTGGTGATGCGGATCGGCGTGGCCCTCCCAGCAGTCCTGAACCTCCCCCTCGAGAAGGTCGAAGCCGCTGGATACCAGGCCCACCGCGACGGGACGGGTGAGGTCAGCTTTCAGCTGCCGAAGGCGGAGCAGGTGGGGGTCTTCTTTCTCTGGCCCCATCATCGTCCCTGGAGATGGGGCTCGCCCGAGCCTGCCTTCCGGGCCCTCCCGGACGTGAAGGAGGTGGCGGAGCTGGTCCGGAAGGCGGCCGCGGCCGCGCTCCCGGAGGCGTCCCTGGGAGAAGCGGCGCAGGAGTCCTCCCGGAAGGAGAGCCTGGACCAGAGGCGCAGGGAGCCTCGCGCGCCGGGACGTGGAGCCGGCAGACTTCCGGCGACGGAGGTGGGATCATGATCCGATTCGAAGAGGGAGAGCTGGAGAAGGAACTGGTGCCTCCCGCTGCGCTGTGGGCCATTGCGGCCCTCCTCGTGACGGTCCTCATCATCGCGTTCGTGGCCAGGACGACCGGCGTGGGTGTGGTGACCCTGGCCGGGAGCACCGGAGCCGATGTGGAGCCGGTCGTGGAGCGAATGATCTCGTTCGGAGTGGAGGACCGGGCCGGAGGCGGAGAGATTCCGATCCTGGACGGCCGGACCGGCGAGGTTCTGGTCGTCCTGGCCCCGGGAGAAGGCGGCTTTCTTCGGGGGGCCGTGCGCCCACTCACCCGGGAGCGTACCATTAGGAGCGCCGACCCGTCGGAGCCCTACCTGCTGACCCGCTGGTCCGACGGACGGCTGACTCTCATGGATCCGGTCTCGGAGATCCAGATGGATCTGGGCGCCTTCGGGCCGGACAATGCTGCCGCTTTCGCCGAACTGCTTCCCCGTGGGGAGACCTCGGCGGAGACGGCATCGACTCACCTCGCCGAAGAAGGGAAGGAATAGGAGATGGCAGTTTTCGTCATCGGGGGCCTCGTGGCCCTCGTCATCGTCGGCTTCGTCTGGTTCAACTGGCGGCAGCAGGTCACCGTCCCCTGCACCATCGACGTAGAGCGGACCCACGAACATTTTCACGCGCACGTGGACATGGAGGGCATCTTCCCCGAAGCCGGGGATGCCGTTCTGGTGGAGGGAGCCCCAGACTCCATCGAATATGGAAAGCAGGAGACTCGGACCGGAAAGGCCACCGTCCGGCGGGCCAGTCGGCTTCGCCAATGGTGGGTTCGACTCGTCGGCCCCTTCGAGATCTGGGAGCTGTTCGAGGTGGGCTTCGAGTAACCGTTCGTTTGTCAGGATGTCGCCGAACAGTCCTTGGACGGCGGCCTCCCCGGAGGCTCGCCCTCAGGATTCGTCCGTCGTTTGGCATGACCCCTCAGTGTCAGGAGCTTGATCCAGCATGTACCCCGCTACGACCTCAGCACCGGTCAACGAGACCACGAGGAAGGCCCAGGAGAACGCGGCCCTTTCGCCCCGATTCTACACCACCGACTTTGAAGCACTCGACCGACTCAACGTGGACGCCGTCCGGGAGGAGTGGGATGCCCTCCTCCAGGAGTTCCGGGACGATCCGAACAAGGGCCACTTCAAACGAAACGAGCGGTTCGAGGGAGACTGGTCCGACCTCCCCAACAGAGACCAGTTCGTGGATTTCCTGGTGAGTTCGATCACCGCGGAGTTCTCCGGCTGCATCCTCTACGCCGAGATCAAGAAGCGGGTGAAGAACCCGGACATCAAGGAGCTCTTCGGGCACATGAGCCGCGACGAGGGTCGCCACGCCGGTTTCATCAACGGGACCCTCAAGGACCTGGGGATGGGGGTGGACCTCTCCTTTCTGACCAAGGAGAAGAAGTACACCTTCTTCAAGCCGAAATTCGTCTTCTACGCCACCTATCTGTCGGAGAAGATCGGTTACGCCCGTTACATCACCATCTATCGGCAACTCGAGGCGAACCCGGAGCTCCAGTTTCACCCCATCTTCGACTGGTTCCGGGACTGGTGCAACGATGAGTTCCGCCACGGCGAGGCCTTCGCGGCGCTCATGCACTCGAATCCCGAGTACATCACCGGACGAAACAAGCTCTGGATCCGCTTCTTCCTCCTGGCCGTGTTCTGCACGATGTGGGTTCGGGACCACATCCGTCGGGACTTCTATACCCAGATGGGCTTCGACGTGAGCGAGTACGATCTGGAGGTATTCCGCAAGACCTCGGAGATCTCTCGCCAGTGCTTTCCGGTGGTGCTGGACTTTGAGAACCCGAAGTTCGTCGCGAGGATGAACAAGATGGTCGAGAACACCCGGAAGATCGAAGAAACCCGGAGGAAGGGAGGTCCGTTCCAGGCCATCCGTCGGGGCGCCCTTCTCCTGTCGAACGCACTCACATTCGGCCGTCTCTACATCATGAAGGCCCACAAGAACGAGGTGCCTGCCGACTTCCAGCTCACGCCGGCCTACTGAGGCGAGGCGGGTTCCAGGACCGCGCTCCTGAGCGGGTCCGGCGTGGTTTGTGGCGGGCCTTCTACCCGTGGCTGGCTGAAGGTCGGGCCTGTGGGGCCGGGGAGGGAGCCTGGGAGCAACTCCTTCTGACTCCCGTGGGCACGACGAGGGGCCCCCGGCCCTTGCTGACGTTGTCAGGGCCCCCTCGCAGCCTCTCGGGAGCGCCCGCACCGTCTCCTGCGTCGCCTCCGGGGCGGTCCCCGTCGACAGGGGCATCGAGCACCTCCGCGTCCTCCTCCCACCGCCAGAGCCCTTCCAGGGGGAAGTGGAAGAGGAAGGCTAGATGCTCCAGGGCGCCCAGGGCGGTGAGTCCACTCAGGAGGAAGAATGCGGTGGACGTCCCCGGCGCCTCGTTCCCGAGACCCTGAAGGAAGAGCCAGGTGGCCAGGCCCGCCCATCCGACCAGGCTGACCAGGAGGAAACTGCTTCGACGCGGGCGGCCGAGGAAGGACGCCAGGTGACGGACCCGGGGAGGGAAGAGGTGGCCGTTGGGGTAGGGGACCCCGTAGAAGAGGTTCAGCTTGGCTGAGAGTCTCATGGCCCAGAGCAGCCCGAAGGTGAGGAGGGCGACGGGCAGCGTGGCGCCCCAGGCCAGTACTCCGAGCACGCCCAGGACCGCGAAGAGCCAGAGTTCGTGGTGGGCGATGGCCTCGACGGCTTCCTGGACGCGCGCGAGTCCTTCCCGGTCCGGGCGCGAAGGCGTGCGCCGAGGTCCGATGGCGACGCCCTGAAGGAAGAGGAGTTCCTGCCAGCCCCAGAGGACCAGCCCCGTCGCGAAGCCGAGGTAGACCGCACCCACCGAGTCCATGGGTCGAAGGAGAAGGAGCAGGGGCAGGACGAGAAGCGCCACCGCCCAACTGCCGACCAGGGCGAGCCGTCGCGCTCTCCCTCGCGTGCGGGCGAGCAGAAGGACGGCGAGGGTGCCGGCCCACCACGCGAAGAGGGCCGCAAGGAGCGGAAGACCCCAGCTCACGACGCAGCCCCACGACCCATGGTCAGGGGCACGAAGAAGGGGTTCTCTCCCGCGTCATGGTCCGTGACATCTTCGACCGCGGAGAGTTCGGGGACATCCTTCAGCAGGATCCGGCTCACGAGGTCGTTCAGGGTCTCTCGTGCAGCGGAGCAGCCCTGACATCCACCTCGCATCTCGACCAGCGCCCGACCCTCGTCATCCACCTCGAGGAGGTGGATCTGGCCTCCATGGCTCTCCACGAGCGGATTGACGCGCCGATCCAGGGAAGCCTGGACCCGATCCTCGATCGTTCCCTCGGGAGGACCCTCGACGGGGCGAAGCTGGAAGCCGACGAACTCCCCTTCGTGGATGTAGTCCATCTCGAAGGGCGAGAGGCGCACCAGGGATGCACGATCGATGCGTACCGGCAGGGGAAAGGGGTCCCCGGAGAACTCCCGCTCGTCCCCGCCGGGGGGCTGTGATTGCTCCACGAGCTGAAGGTGTAGATCCGGGGGGGCCCCCTCCCCCTCGGGCGCGATGGCCCGGATCAGGAGTGCGGGATTCCCCCCATCCCAGGCCCCGGCGAACCGCGTCAGAGCGCGCCCCGCAGCCGGGGTCAGGGACGGGGGGGATACATCCACGTCGACTGGAAACGTTGGAGTACTCATCGATCCGGGCTCAGGGGTTCTCCGACACCTCGCCGGAGTCGGACTCCTCGTCCTCATCGGAGTCCTCCATCGCCGCGGAGGTCGTTTCGCCGGCCCCATGGGCAACCCCGATCTGGTTCAGCGCCGGCCAGTCCACAGCGTGACTCGCAGTCGAGCCGTACTGGGGGATGTAGGCTCCGGCATGACAGGTGGCGCAGTTCACCTTCGCACCATCTCCCTCGGGCCCGAGCCGATCGGACGGCCACTCATCCTGGAGAGGCACGATGTACTCCATGTTCATGTGCCGCACCATGTCCAGTCCGCGGAAGGCGGTGACCCGCTGGGGCGGGCTCTCGTCCCAATCGCCCCAGCGTGCCGAGGTGTGGCAGTAGGTGCAGTTCACGCCCAGGCTCTCCGACATCTGGATCATGAGCCAGTAGGTGTACTCGGTCTGCTGCAGGGAGGCCCGATTGTCGGTGTCACCGGAGAGGGCTTCGCTGGACTGGATCCGCACGTCGTTCCGATCCAGATAGTGGCGCTCCCATTGGGGACGCTCGATCATGGAACCGGCGGCCGGGGGATCGGGCCGATCGCCGAAATACCACCGATTGACCGGCTGTACCTGACCCTGATGGCAGGTCCAGCAGTTCACACCGGCCTCCCCCACGTGGGCTGCATACTCGGTGTTGAGCGTCTGGGTCATGGAAATCATGTCCCGGGACACCCGCTTCTGGTACTTGTCGTCCGAGGCGAAGTTGACCTGCCCGTCGTCCTCGATGACGTGGCAGTAGTTGCAACCCTCTCCGGTTTCCGCCGCCACCCAGGTGGTCATGGCGAGCTTGAAGCGGTTGAACTCGCTTTCGCTGAGATGGCCCAGGACCTGGACGTTTTCCCAGGTGCCGTCGGGAGCCGGATCACCGAACTCCTCGGGAGGACTCGCCAACTGCGGAACCCGCTGGGCCACGGCCCGGACCGAGTCCTCGAGGGTCCTGGGATTCTGGACGTGCTCCATCCCCACCCCTCGAAAGCCCGATTGGACCGTGTCCACGGGTGGGAGTTCGCATCCACTCACAGCGATGAGGAGGCCCCCGGCCAGAGCGGTGGCCGTCCGGCGAAGGGTCTTCATGGCGTAACCTCCAGGTTCTGAGCAAAGCTGACGTGGGCTGCGGTACCCGGGAGGATGAAACCGTTACCCGCCTCCATGTAGCTCACCCCGGGCATACCTTCCGGAGGCGGACCCTGCAGTGGACCGTCCAGTTCACCGGGCTCCACCGCCGGCACCGGATCACCCCAGACCTCGGGGTAGTCCGGGACCAGACCGTGCTTCTGGCCCCAGAGATACCAGTTGTCCACCGCGGTGCCCGTGAGGACGATCCCGATCCCACCGGTGATCACGGTGAGTGCGGCGAACCACCACGCCCAGCGGTGAATGGATTCCATGGTGGCGTTGAAGCCCATGGTCCACCGCCAGAAGAGCTGGCTGCGTTCGGCCGCCGTGCCCCGGTCGGTGATCTGGTCGATCTCCCGCTCTCCTCCCATCTTGCCTACCGCCAGAATCGTTGCGGCGTGCATGGCGAAGAGAAGCGCCGACCCGTAGAGGAAGGCGATGGAGAGCATGTGGAAGGGATTGTAGAAGAGATTCCCGTACCGGATGGAGAAGGCCGCTGTCCAGTCCAGGTGGGGGAAGATACCGAAGGGCACCGCCTGCGCCCACTCTCCCATCAGAAGGGGCCGGATGAAGCCCAGCACCAGATAGAGCCAGATAGCCGCAGCGAACGACCAGGCCACGTGGGTCCCCATGCCCAGAGCCCGGGCCCGGGTGTACATCCGGAACCACCAGAGGATGATGGCGGTGGTCAGGAGGAAGCCGCAGAGCAGCCACCAGCCCCCTTCAGCCAGGGGAGGAATGGAGAGTCCATACTCCGGCGCCGGGGGCTCCACCGCGAGCCAGGGCAGGAGGCGGACGAACTGGATTGGGTCCCAGCCCACCGACGCCCACATGACGAGCCCCATGAGGACGATGGAGAGTCCTCCGGTGATGAGTGAGAGGACGCCCAGCCATCCCAGGTAGACCGGACCGAGCTGAGCGTCTCCGATCTTTCCGAGCCAGTATGAAAATCCCGAGTCCGGGATCCGATTCTCCGGGTCCGGGACCCCGACGCCCGGATCCGGCGCGTGCCGGACCTGCACCTGGGAGAAGAGGTTTTGGTATTCAGCCATGATGATCTCCTCAGGCCCAGATGGGAAGGTTCAGCCACCAGCTCCACCATTCCGGCCAGCCCCGTGTCCAGAAGGGCCCGCTGATGACGATGCAGATGGCGCTCCAGATTCCGGCGTTGAGGGCCAGGAAGAGGCCCAGCCGGTGAATGCCCACGGCGCCGATGGAGTAGCCCAGTGTGTCACGGAAGTAGGTGTTCTCGTGCTCGCTGGTCTTGACCGAGGGCTCGTTCTTCGGCGGGTTCGTCACCGAGAGGATGAGCGAACCGTGGAGGCCCAGGGCGAACGTGGTCACGAAGAAGAAGCTGACCGCGATCATGTGGGCCGGGTTGTAGTGGAAGTGCAGGTACTGGTACCCCACGTTGGACACCCAGTCCAGGTGGGAGATGATGCCGTAGGGGAAGCCGTGTCCCCAGGCTCCCATCAGGACGGGCCGGATCACCACCAGGGTGATGTAGGCGGCGATGGCCACTGAGTAGGCCACCGGCACGTGAAAGCCCATCCCGAGTTTCTTCGAGATTTCCGCCTGGCGGGCCGCCCAGGACACGAACGCGCCAATGGCGCAGACGGTGATCGCCTGCCAGAGGCCGCCTTCGGTCATGGGAGCCAGCCCCAACCCGTATTCCAGGGGTGGGGGCGCGATACTGATCTGCCAGAGATTCCAGGTCTGGCTGGCCAGTCCTTCACCGATGGCGGCCCCGTACACGCAGAGCGCGGTCCCGAGGGCGGCGAAGAAGATTGTCAGTACGCCGAAGAACCCGACATAGAAGGGGCCGATCCAGAAATCGAAGAGGTCCCCTCCGATGATCGTTCCTCCGCGTACACGGTATTTCTGTTCGAATGAAAGCATCGCCATCGTCGTTCTCCCGATGAGGGCGGGCCGGAGACCGGAAGCTCCCCGGATCCTGGGTCCCTGGTTCAGTCCGGAAACCGGACCGGGGCGGATTACCGCCCGATGTAGTGGGCCCTGACGCGGGCTGCGCGATGGGGCCCGGAGTGCGGCCCGGGGAGGGGAAGCCCTCCCCGGGACCGCGATTCCGCGCTGCGACCAGCTAGTAGCCGGGCGGAAGCGGGGTCATGTCCGTGACATCGGCCATGGCACCCGCAGTGGGTCCGTCGTCAACCTCGAGCCAGTTGAACCGGTCGGTGCTGAGAAGGATGAAGTGAATGGTGAACGCCAGTACGCCCAGGAATGAGAACAGGGCAATCAACGTCCGCCTGGGATCAAAAATCAGCCAGATACGGTACATGTCTTCCTCCTATAAGGAAGGTGTTAGATGCCCCAAGGGCGCCACATCCACGCGAGGACGTGGGCGACTGCTGCGACCGCGGTGAAGAGGATGAACGAGCTCACAAATACCTTGTTGAACTCTTTCGCCTCGTTCTCCGTCAGTCCCGTCATGCTCCCCGAGCTGTCATGCTGCATAGTGAACCTCCTTTATGAGGGTCAGGTGAACGTTCCGGAACGGCCTCGACGCATTACTCGGGGGAATGATGCGCCGGTCTTTCCCCGTATCCGGCAGGGGGTCCGCCTCGGGGTGGATCTCGCGACATTGGTCGCAGGATCGACACCCAGGAGAGTCCATTGACCGCCAACTCTCCCAACCCGGGTTGGAACGACCCGCTGTGGCCATTCCAGGGGGCGGGACGGTATGTCCAGGCTGGAGGTGCCAGATGGCACCTGGTCCAGCTGGGTTCCGGTCCGCCCGTCCTTCTTCTCCATGGCAGCGCGTCGTCGGCCCACCAGTGGGCCGGAGTCGCGGCACTGCTCCAATCTCGTTTTTCCCTCGTCATTCCCGATCTCCCGGGACACGGGTACTCGTCTTCACTTCCACCCGGAGCCTCGGGTCTCGATGGGATGGCCGCCGCACTCGGGGCCCTCCTCGAGACGGAGGGGATCCGTCCCCTCCTCTCCGTCGGCCATTCGGCCGGTGCCTGCATCGCGGTCCGGGCGTCCAGTCGGGGATGGGTCGTTCCCCGTGCCCTGGTGGGTCTGGCTCCCGCACTCGGGAGCCGTTCCACCTACCTGCCGCGTCTCATGGATCGTCCCATGACGGCCCTGACCCGGTCGGGCCTGCTGGCCCGGGGCGCGGCCCGTCTCGTCCGGCATCTTCCGATGGCGGAGCAGCTGCTCGAATCCACCGGGTCCCGCGTGTCCCCGGAGGTCCAGGCCCGATACCGGGCACTGCTCTCCGATCCCGAGCGGATGGCCGGCGTCCTTTCTCTCTTCGCGGACTGGGACCCCCACGGGATCGCTCTGGAGGCGGCCCGTCTCGGGGTGCCGGTCACATTCCTTGCCGGAGAGAACGACCGCTGGGTCCCTCCCGAGCTTCTCCGTTCCCAGGTCGCGGACGCGCTCGCGGCCCATCCTCCGGGCCGCGCCTGGCTGGAGCTCCGGTTCCTCCCGTCTCGGGGCCACCTGCTCCCCGAAGAGGATCCCGGCGCCGTGGCCGAAGCCATCGTCAGGCAGTCGGAGCGAGTGGACTCCCTCACGCAGCCACCCGGGCCCGGGCCAGCTTGACCCGTTCAGGGGTGACCATCTCCTCGTTGGCGGCCATGGCCGACTTCTCCGCCGCGTCCCGAACCCGCTTCGCCATGGAGATCCGGACCAGGGGAGCGAACTCCCTCAGCAGCTCGTCCAGGAGCTCCCGGGCTTCGTCGTCCCAGGGAATGGATTCTCGGTCCGCCCGGGTCGGTGTGGCCTCGCCCCGGTCCATCTCCGTGCCCAGGGGCAGGATGTGGAAGAGGGCATCGAAGAGGGCGTTGCAGATCTCCTGCACCAGGTAGGTCGCGCCGGCATATCCCATGAAGGGGGTGCCGGTGTGCCTCCGGATGATGGCGCCTGGAAAGGATGCGGGGATGTACTGGCAGCGGAGTCCCAGCTCCGCCGCGTACATGCGCTCGTTGAAGCTTCCGAAAAGAAGGAGGGGTGGGCGGTCCTTCAGCGTCTGCCGGACCTCCTGGTTGTCGGGCTTCTTTCCGGGCCGGCGATGGTGCACGAAGGTGCACGGCATGCCCAGGTCCTCGGTGAAGTAGTTCTCCAGGCCCTTGGCGTACGTCTCTCCGCTGAACACCGCGAACGAGGACGTGGCGAAGAAATCCTGGGTCACACTCCTCCAGAGGTCCCAGATCGGCTTGAGCGTGGTGTGCTTTTCCTTCTCGATGAAGGGCTGGGCGTCGATCCCGGTGTGCTCGGCCAGCGCCTCGAGGAAGCGGGTGGTCGAGGACATTCCGATGGGGGCTCGGATCCAGGGGACCTCCAACTCCTCGCAGAGCTTCTGTCCGAACTCCCGGTACATGAGGACGTTCACGTCGGCATCGGCCAGGGCCGCGACGTCGTCCAGGTGGGAGCCCAGGGGGAAGACCATGTTGACCTCGCACCCCACGCCTTCGATGAGGCGTCGGATCTCGGCCAGGTCCGAGGGCATGTTGAAGGTCCCGTAGATGGGCCCGATGATGTTGACCAGGGGCTTGTCGGACTCCCGCTTCTTCCGGTTCCGCGCCTTCTTCTCGCCGAACTGGGTCCAGAGCCAGTACATGGCCCGGTCCGCCGACTGCCACTGATCCTCGTCGATGGTGCGGGGAAGGAAGCGCAGGAGGTTCGTGCCCTGAGGCACCACCCCTCCACCGATCATCTCGGCGATGCTCCCGGTCACCACCACCGCAGGCAGGTCCGGGTTCAGGCTCTCATTGGCTCGGCGGAGGGCATCCTCCGTCCCGGTCATGGAGAGCTCGTCCTCGGAGAGGCCCGTGACGGCGATGGGGAGTTCGTGGGGCGGCAGCGCGTCGGTGTAGTGGAGCACCGAGGTCACCGGAAGGTTCTCGCAACCCACCGGTCCGTCGATGACCACCTGGAGTCCCTTGATCGCCGTGAAGGCGTAGACGGAGCCCCAGTATCCTCCGGCGCGGTCGTGGTCGAGTACGAGCATCAGGCCGCCTCCTCGTCCGTCGCGCTCTTCGACGGCTTGCTGGTGGAGTCCGGCTTCTCGTCGGTGCTCCGGTCCAGGCGGGGCGTTGCGCTCTTCTTCTTGTGACCGGTGGAGGCCTTTCCGGCGCGAGCCCGGGCGTTCCGCTCCTTGGCGGTCAACTTCCGCTCCGGTACGCCCTCGTGCCCATAGCCGGCCGCGTGGCCCGTTCCCACTCCAGCGAAGAAGGACCGCATCCGGTTGAGTCGCTCCCGGCCTGCGATGGCGCCCCCGATGACCTCCGCGATGCCTCCGGCGCCCGCGGGACCAAAGATGGGACGGGCCGAGATCAGGTTCGTGAAGTAGAGGGCGGGAGTGCCCCGTTCCTTGGTGGCCTGCACGGTAGGTGTGGTGCCCAGGACCAGGTCCGGATTCACATCCTCGGAGGCCGCCAGGTCCTGCTCCAGCGAGGCCCGGTACTGCACGTGCGCCCCGTGGGCTTCGAGCCACTCCCGGTCCGGGTCACTCCACTTGGAGCGGGGCAGGGCGGTGCCCACGTAGGGCACATCGGCGCCGGCCTCGACCAGGAGGCGGGCCACCAGGAGCTCGGAGCCCTCATAGCCCGAGACCACGATCCGTCCCTCGATCTTCTGTCCGGAGAGGGCACCTCTGGTGGCGCCCACGGCCCGGTCCACCGCGGCGTCCACCTTCTGGGCCGGCGTCCCCAGGACTTCACCCACGGAGCGGAGCCAGGCGGCCGTCCCATCGACGCCCACCGGCCCCGAGGGGATCACGGTACGACCCGCCGCCTCGAACTGGCGCACGGACCGGACGTAGAAGGGATGCACGGCGGCCACGACGTCGGCATCGAGGGCCCGGTAGAGCTCGCGCCATTCCCGGGGAGGCACGACCGTGCCCACCGTGGCCCCAAGGGGCTTCAGAAGGGCGTCGATCCCCATGGGGTCAGCGGGGAAGAGCTCCCCGATCAGAGTCACGGTGGGCCGATCCTCCACCAGATTGCTGGGCCGGGCCACCGGTCCTCGCTCCGCTTCCTCGCGGGCGTACTTGAGGATGGCCCCCGTCAGGACGTCCTTGGCCTCGGCGTGGGTGGGGACTCCGAACCCGGGTACGTCGATGCCCACGATGCGGACCCCGTTGATCTCCTTGGGAAGGAGGTCCAGGGGGATTCCCGACGCCGTGGGAATACAGAGGTTCGTCATGACGATGGCGTCGTAGTCGGCCGGATCGGCCAGATCCTCCATCGCCTGCTTGATGTCCTCGAAGAGGGCGCCCGTGACCAACGACTCGGAATTGAAGGGTACGTAGCCCACCGTCCGCCGGGCGCCGTAGAAGTGCGAGGTGAAGGTGAGCCCATACACGCAGCAGGCCGATCCGGAGAGCACCGTGGCCGTGCGGCGCATCCGGAGTCCGACCCGGAGCGAACCGAAGGCAGGGCACATCCCCTGGGGCTGCTCGTGGGGTCCCAGGGGATAGTCCTCCACGAGTTCGTTCAGGACCTGACTCGACTCGCCGGCCCTGGCGGCCGCTCGGAGGCGCTCGGCGCCTCCATGGCAGCCGGCGCCGGCCTCGACGGTGGCAGGCGCGTCGTCGGCCGCTTGGGAGGTGGCGACGCTGGAGCCGGCTCCGTTGGCGCGGGCTCCAGTCTCGTTCGCTGCGGCGTCCTTCGCTTTGGGAGCGGGGCCGTCCCCATTCCCCGCTGCGCTCCCGGTCGCCTTCGCCGGAGGCGAGGAGACCATGGGGAGCTTCTTGCGCGTGGGGCGGTCTTCCGTGGCTCGTTCAGACATGGGCCGGTTCCGACTCCTCACCTGGCTCGTAGACGATTTCCAGCGACTCCCGCTCCAGCGCAGCCTTCCCCATCATCTCCTCGGGGCTGGCCGGGGTCAGGACCACATCCCGCCCCACGTCCTCGCCCTTGAAGAGGTCCAGGAGCTCGTCGTGGGTCAGGGTGTCGGGCTGGAGGGGAGGCGCTTCGGCCACCCCCTGAGCCAGCTCTTCGAAGAGCGAGCCCCAGCGGCTGCCGGGTCTTCCCACGATCTCGTAGTTGGCGCTCTTGCGCCGGATGTCGTCATGCTGCGGAATGGCCGCCAGGACGGGGATCCCCACCTTCTCGGCGAAGGCGTAGGCCTCACCGGTCCCGTCATCCTTGTTGATGACGAGCCCTGCCACGCCCACGTTGCCGCCCATCTTCCGGAAGTATTCCACCGCCGAGCAGACGTTGTTGGCCACGTAGAGGGACTGGAGGTCGTTGGATCCCACCACGATCACCTTCTGACACATATCCCGGGCGATGGGGAGGCCGAAGCCTCCGCACACCACGTCGCCAAGGAAGTCGAGGAGGACGTAGTCGAACCCCCACTCGTGGAAGCCCAGCTTCTCGAGGAGTTCAAAGCCGTGAATGATGCCTCGGCCTCCACACCCTCGTCCCACCTCTGGACCTCCCAGCTCCATGGCGAAGACTCCGTCCCGGGTGAAGCAGACGTCGGAGATCTCGACCTCTTCTCCGGCGATGCGCTTCTCGGATGAGGTGGCGATGATGGTGGGGCAGGCTCGACCCCCGAAGAGGAGGGAGGTGGTGTCGGATTTGGGATCACAGCCGATGAGCAGAACCTTCTTTCCCTGCTGGGCCATCATGTAGGAGAGGTTCGCCAGGGCGAAGCTCTTTCCGATCCCACCCTTGCCGTAGATGGCGATGATCTGGGTTTCCTTCTTCTCACTCATGCCACATTCCTCCAATCGAGGATCATTTTGACGCACCGCGGATCTTCGAAGGCGGTGCGGTATGCGTTGGGGGCGTCGGTCGCGGCCTCCTGATGGGTCACGAGACCATCCAGGGAGAGGTCTCCCCGGCTCACCAGGTCGGCGACGGCCTTCAGGTCTTCGGGCTTCCACTCGGCCGCCACACGGATTCGTGCCTCCTTGAGGAAGGCCGGGGGGAAGCGGAAGTGGACGCTCTCGGAGTAGAAGCCGGCCAGGACGATCTCGCCCCGGGGCTCCAGGTGGGGGATCAACTGATCCATGATCCCGGGGTCTCCGCTGACGTCGTAGATCGTGCGGTATCGGGACCCGTCATCCTCTTCGGGGCGGGTCACGCGGTAGCCCTGGGATCCGGTCATCCGGATCGGGTTCACTTCCCAGACCACAGGCTCCTCACCTCTGGCCACCAGGATCCGGGCCAGAAGCCGCCCCAGCGCACCGTGGCCCACGACCAGGGCCGGCGACTCGAAGCTCCCGGCGTCGATGGCGTGGAGCGCGGTACCTGCGAGGGCCAGAAGGCATCCCTCCTGACCGGAGGCGCCGCCCAGGAAGATCGTCCGGTTCCCCGGGGCGACCAGGGTTCTGGCGGCCGCTCCGAACAGACCGTGGGCTCCCTTGAAGCCCCGGGATCCGGGAACGAAGACCCACTCGCCTTCCTTGCGCCCGGAGTTCTCGCCCGCCCACTGGACCTTCCCTGCAGCCTCGTAGCCGGGCACCAGGGGATAGCCCATGCCGGGGAAGGGGGGCATGGCTCCGGTCCAGAGAAGCCGTTCGGTACCAGTGCTCACTCCGGTCCAGTCCACCTCGACCAGGACGTCCTCATCCGAGGGATCTGTCAGGTCCAGACGACGTAGGACGAGCCGCTGGGGCTCTTCCAGAACCACGGCCAGAGTGTCCACAGGCCTCCTTCAGGCACGATGGGGTCGCAGGCCTCCGCCTCGACCCGGTGACGGTCTTGTTTGCTTCGCGCCAGCCCTGGAATCAGTCCGGTTCTGCCGGGCTCGAATCTGCTGCCAGCGTCGCTACAGGGTGTATCATTGGGGTCTGAAGGGCGGGTGTCAAGTAAAAATTACAACAAAGTTTGTCCAGATACCTGTACACATCCAGTGACACGGGCACAACGGAGTGTGCGAGAGGGACTTGCCCGTGGGGATGGAGGGCGGTGACCCCGCCTCGAGGAGACGGGACTGCCGGAGCCTCAGGGACGAGCGATGAGGAGCGAAGTGAGGACGGGAGAGCGGGGGCGGGGATGGCGGACGCGCGAGAACCCGGCCTCCCGGAGGAGCTGGGTCAACTCCTCCGGCGTTCGAGGCCGACCCTGACCCATGGCCATGAGGTAGAGGGCGAAGTACGCCGATCCCACCGTTTCAGCCCCTCGAACCCCCGACATGGGCTCGGCCACCAGGAGGGTACCGTCATCGGGAAGGATGTCCCGGATCCGGGACAGAAGGGTCCGGACGTCGTCGTCGTCGTGGTCGTGGAGGATCCGGACCAGGGTCACCAGATCCGCCTGGTCGGGCAGGGGGTCCCGGAGGAAGTCTCCCCCGGTGACCGAGACCCGATCGGCGTGGGGGAACTCGTCGAGGCGGCGCTGGGCCCGGAGGGCGACCTGCGGAAGGTCGAAGAGGGCGAACTCCAGTTCGGGATGCCGCTGCGCCACGGCGCGAAGGAACGCACCTTCGCCTCCCCCCACGTCGAGGATCCGGGTGTGCTCCCCGAAGTCGTATCCGTCCAGGATCTCTCGGGAGACCAGGGGCTGGGAGGCGGCCATGAGGTCGGAGTAGGCCGCCACCGCTTCGGGGTCCAGGTCGTCCCGATCCTTCCGACCGGCGTAGGCCCAGTACTGCTGCAGCCCACTGTGCTCGGGGGATTCGCCTCGGAGGAGGGCCATGGGATCGGCCAGGTCATGATAGAAGAGGACGTTGTGCTCCACCATCCGGGCCAGCGCCTCGTTTCCCACCAGCGGAGCCCCCAGCGGCCCGAGCGCCACCTCGTCGGGTCCCTTCCAGCGAAGGAGCTTCAGGGCCACCCCTGCCCCCAGGAAACGCCGGAGCCGGTCGGGAGGCACGTCCAGCTCCCGGGCCAGGGTCGCCACCAGGGCTCCTCCCTGAGCCAGGCGGTCGAAGAGGTCCATCCGGATGAAGGCCAGAAGAGTCTGGGAGTACACGAAGCCGGCGCAGAGGTCGAAGACCTGTCGGGAGCGGGAGAGGGCGATGGGTCGGGTCAGGGGGAAGGCTGCGGCCCACCGCTGAAAGCGGGGAGACGAGAGGACGGCGATCCATCGCTGGCGGAGGAACTCGAGAATGCCTCCGCGCCGCTCCCCCTCCGGTGACGTGGCGCCCGAACGAGGATCGGTACCGTTGGGGGAAGGGCCCGCATCGCGTCCCCTGGGAGGCGGCATCCGGGGATCCCCTCTGGAAGCTTCGTCCGACGCGCCGGCGTCCGTGTCGGACTGGACGGAGGATGGGGCGCCAGGACGGTTCATGCCCAGGCCTCCCCGTTCACCCTGTCCCGGATGCGGCGGGCATCGGCCCGGGGAAGGTGGTAGGCCCGTCCCCTCCCGGCCCCGGCCAGCTCCTCCAGGTAGTCGGTACCACGAGGTGAGGTGTCCAGAACGACGAGGGGCACCCCCATCCGACCCACCTCTCCCGCGATCGCCAGGGCATCGGCCATGGCGGCCCGACGCCCTCCCCTTCCAGCCCGGTCCACATTGGGACGTCCGTCCGAAAGGAGGAGTATCCGGCACGCCTTGCCGTCTCGCTGTCCGGATCGGGCCAGGCCGAGGGCCTCCTCCAGCCCCAGGGCCATGGGGGTTCCCCCCCCTCCGGCCATCCCTCGGAGGAGTCTCTTGGCCCGCGTCAGCGACCTCGTGGGTGGCACCAGCGTTCGGGCGCTCCGGTCCCGAAAGACCACGAGCGCCACCTCTTCCCGGGATCGATAGCTCTCCGCGAGGAGGAGCTCCACTGCACCCTTGACCTCGCCCAGGCGCCGAAGGGCCTGCGACCCGGAGGCATCGACCACGAAGATGGTCCGGGTCCCCAGGGGTCGAACGCGAATCTGGATTCGGATATCCCCGGCCTCGATCCGCACCGGCCCTCCCGGCTCCCGTCCCCGGATCCCCTGCCAGGGCGCCGCGGCCCGCAGCGTCGCGCCCAGATCGATCCGGCGGCGCTTCGGGTCGCCGGGTCGCACCCCCTTCCGACGGCCCCGGAAGGGGTCCTCGGTCTCATCGCCGGCTCGCCCACCCCCCTGCCCGCGCAGGGTCCGACCTCGGGCCCCCCAGGGCTGCCAGTCGGCAGGAAGGAGGGCTCGGGCCACGGGGACCACCTGGTCCGGCCGGATCTCCACCACCTCCTCCCGGCAGGAGGGGTCGGGCTCATCCTGACCTCTGGGAGGGTCTGCCTCGGGCGGGGGCTTCTGGGATTCCGCTGCCGGCTCGACGTCCTTCGGCGACGCGTCCAGCTCCTCCTCCGGCTCGGGTGGGCCCCCTTCGGGTTCCGGTGGCGGAGGTCCCTCGAGCTCCTCCGGGAGGTCGGCGTTGTCCGCGGGGATGCGGATGGCTCGGGGAAGGAGGATGAGGGCCCCGGCCAGGGAGAGCGCCTCGGGCGGGAGCGGTAGCGGGTCGCCGGCGTTCCGGTCCCCTGCAGCCTCTGCCATCAGAGCGCCCACGAGCTGGGTCGCCCGGAAGGTGTGCAGGAGGGGCCGGAGCGAGGAGATGCCCAGCTCCAGACTACTTCGTGCCAGGGCGGTCCGGACCCCCTCGGCGTCGGGAGAGCTCTGGCCAGACGGTGCAAGGAGAAGTGTCCTCGCGCGCGAGACGGCCGAGATCCAGTCGTCCGACTCCGGTGCGGTCCATCGGGCGGGCAGATCCATCTGGATCCCGATTCGCTCGAGGAGGGCTCGGGGCGGACCCTCCTCGTCGTCTCTGGATTCGTCCATCCCCACCAGCGCGACGGCGGCGGGAAGGATGGCCGAACACCCCTCCCGTTCCAGGTGGACCTGTCCGTGGTCCAGAGCGCCGAGGAGCGCCGAGGCCACCTCCAGCGTGACCCGCTCCAGTGAGGGCACCAGGAGAATCCCCCCGTGGGTCTCGTGGACGACTCCCCCTCGCACGACCCGCCGGCCCTGCGCCAGGGTGGCCGCCAGGTCGGGGCCGCCCAGGAGGCGATCGGCGGTCACCCCCATGGGGAGCTTCCGCATGGGGGTCTCCGGGGGCAGAAGCGACCGGAGAAATTCGAGCCATCCGTCCCGTGCCGGTCCCGACGGCCCCCGCAGGCAGATTCCGCCCACACCCCGGGCGTCGAGGGCCAGGAGCGCGGCGGCCAGGGAGGGGAGGTCTCTGAAATCCAACGTGTCAGTCCAGGAGTTCAGCCATGGCCCGTTCGATCCGGGTCGTGGAGCCGCTCTCGTCGAGGGGGTCGCGTCGGAGGCGGTGGCGAAGGGCGGAGGGCGCGATGAGACGCAGGTGGTGGAGGTCGACGACCTCCTCGCCGTCCAGGGCAGCGGCGGCCCGGGCTCCACGAAGGAGGGTGAGTTCACCCCGGAGACCGTCGACTCCCAGCGACAGGCAGAGCTCAGTGGCCGTTCTCATCACCGAGTCGGGCACTTCGATTTCGGGGAGAAGCTTCCGGGCCCGCTCGAGGTTCGATCGGAGCTTTCCGTCTGGGCCCCTCCATCGCCGGTGGAAGGCCTCCGGGTTCCGGTCGTACGCATCCCGGCGTCGGAGCACCTCCATACGGTCGTCCACCGAGCGAGGGGTCACGACCTCCACGGAGAGCCCGAATCGGTCCAGGAGCTGGGGCCGGAGATCCCCCTCTTCCGGGTTTCCGCTTCCCACCAGGACGAAGCGGGCCGGATGCCGCATGGAGATCCCTTCCCTCTCCACCACGTTCTCGCCCGAGGCCGCCACATCCAGGAGGAGGTCCACCAGGTGGTCCTCCAGGAGATTCACCTCGTCGATGTAGAGGAACCCCCGGTTGGCTCGGGCCAGCAGACCCGGCTCGAAGGTTCGGACTCCGTCGACCAGGGCCCTCTCCAGGTCCAGGGTACCCACGACCCGGTCCTCGGTCGCGCCCAGGGGAAGGTCCACCACCGGCACCGGAATCGTCTGGCTGTCGGCCCGTTCCAGGGGTGTGCGCTTGCAGTCTGGGCACCGGGCACCATTGGCCGAGGGAGCGCAGCGATACGGGCAGTCCCGCACGGTCTCGATGGGGGGGAGGAGGGCGGGAAGGGCCCGAACGGCGGTGGATTTCCCGGTGCCGCGATCGCCGAAGATGAGGACCCCTCCGATGGTGGGGTCCGTCGCAGCGATCCGGAGGGCGAGTTTCATCTCGTCCTGCCCGACGATGGCTGAAAAGGGATAGGGGGATGCCACCGTGTAGTTCTCCTTACGACAACGTAGATTGACAGGGGAAGGGTACAAGGGAGAGGCCACCCCCCGCAACAGCCGATCCGGGCCACAGCCACGGGACCTCCGAGGGGGCGCGACCCGGTGGAACCCAGCGGCGGCCCGGAGGTACCGATCCGTCCACGACTCCCCCCCGGAGCCGGGCCCCGATCCCTGATGGCCCCTCCGAGGATCGTTTGATTCTATCCAGGCGTCCTCACCATGGGCGTTCCCATCCAGCGCTCCCTCAGCGGGCGTTCACACACGGAGTCGTCATGCGTTCAGACGAGGCAGCTCGCCGAGCCGTCATCATCGGAAGTGGATTCGGGGGGCTGGCACTGGCCGTGCGTCTCCAGGCCGCCGGGATCCAGGTCACGGTTCTGGAGAAGCGAAGTGCCATCGGCGGTCGAGCCTATCGTCTCGAAGACAAGGGGTACGTCTTCGACATGGGACCTTCACTCATCACCGCGCCCCACATCGTAGACTCGGTCTTTCAGGCGGCGGGACGTCGGCTGACGGACTACGTGGACCTCATGCCCCTGGATCCGTACTACCGGATCTATTTCCATGACGGGACCCACTTCGACTACGTGGGGGACCCGGAGCGGATGAAGGCCCAGATGCGGAAGTTCAACGAGGAGGACGCCCGTCGCTACGACGACTTCATGGACAAGGTCTTCCCCATCTACGATGCGGTGATCGGGGATCGACTCGGATCCAAGAACTTCGGGGATCTGAAGACCATGATCGGCTTCATTCCCAAGATGATCAAGCTGGACGCCTACCGGCCCGTCGCCAACTTCGTGAACCGATTCTTCACGGATTTCCGCCACCGCTTCCTGTATTCGTTCCATCCCCTCTTCGTGGGCGGCAACCCCTTCCACACCCCCTCGGTCTACCTGATGATCCCGTATCTGGAGCGCAGGGGAGGGGTCTGGTTCTCCAGAGGGGGGATGTACTCCATGGTCGAGGCGCTGGGCGAGGTCTTCACCGAGCTGGGCGGAGAGATCCGGACCGGGCAGGAGGTGACGAAGATCGGGGTTCGCGACCGGACGGTGACCCATGTGGAGACGGACGGCGAGCGCTTCGCGGCTGACCTGGTCATCTCCAACGGCGATCCCGGACATACCTACCGGGACCTCATCGACTCGTCGCATCGGAAGAAGTGGACGGACCGGAAGGTGGAGAAGATCGACTACTCCATGTCGTGCTTTCTCCTCTACCTGGGCACCCGCAAGCAGTATCCGGAGCTGGAGCACCACACCCTCATCCTCACGGAGCGCTACAAGGAGCTCCTCCACGACATCTTCAAGAAGAAGATCCTCCCCGACGACTTCTCCATGTATCTCCACGTTCCCACCCGGAGCGACCCTTCCATGGCGCCCGAAGGGTGCGAGAGCATGTACGTCCTCGTTCCTGTGGCCAATCTCCAGTCGGGGCTGGACTGGGACGAGCTCCGGCAGCCCTTCGCCGACACGGTGATCGACTTCCTGGAGGAGTGGGGCATGGAAGGGCTCCGGGAGAACCTGGAGGTCTGCCACCTCATGGACCCCACCGACTTCCGCGACGATCTGAACTCCCTGCACGGCAACGCGTTCGCCATCGTACCCAAGTTCACCCAGACCGCCTGGTTCCGGCCCCACAACCGAAGCGAGGACGTGGACGGGCTCTACCTGGTGGGGGCGGGCACCCACCCCGGAGCCGGGGTTCCCGGCGTCTTCCTCTCGGCCGAGGCCACCTACGGATGCATCGCCGAGGACCTGGGCCTTCCGGACCAGTGGGACTGGAACGAGAAGGGGCGGGTGGAGCTGGAGGAGGGAGATCCAGGTCACCAGGCCGCCGAAAAGGTGGGACCACGGTAGAAATCACTACGGGGGACGAATTCCCCCCCTGTGAGAACGCAGGGTCAGCGCGCCACCGCGGTGCCGATCCCCTCCATGGCCTGGATTCCGGCCCGCCGTCCCGACGCCATGGCGCCGTTGATGGAGGCGTTGTCACGGTGGTCGCCCGCCACCCAGATGCCCGGTCCGATGCGAGAGGGCCGCACCGGCGGCTCGAAGCTCTCGGGGGTCTGGAGGGGGTGGGCATGGGCGATCCGGTAGCTCCGGATCAGCCTCCACTCCTCGGCCTGAGCCCCGAACCAGTCCACGAGTTGTGCCTTCACGACGGGAAGCAGCGAACGGGCCGGGTCCCTCCCGGGCTCGTCACGGAGGTCAGCCGGCAGATCGTCATCCAGCACATTGACTGCGGCGAGCCCTCGATCTTTCGGGGCATAGTGGGGAGAGACCCTGTCCATGAACGCCATGTGGTTCACCGGACCCTCGCCATCTCCGTTTAGGATCAACACCGGGTCCTCCTCCGGGCTCTCCTGAAGATCGAAGTAGAGGGTGGTCGTGCCTCTGGAGCCCGGGTCGGCCAGATCGTCACCCAGGAGGCGGGCGGCCTCGGGCCCCTCGGTGGCCACGACGACGCCACGGGCCTCGATGGCTTCCCCGGACTCCAGGATCACGCCGCCCTCTTCGATCCTGGCCACCGGGGTCCGGGTCCGGATCGAGCCGGCGGGCAGATGTGAGGCGAGCTGGCGAGGAATCTCGCCCATCCCCCGTTCCGGGACCGAGGTGGCGCCGTCGGCGAACATGCGCATGTAGAAGCGAAAGAGTCGCGCCGGGGTCCCCAGGCTCCGGTCCAGGAGGATCCCGCCGAGGAAGGGTCGGAAGAAGCTGTCGATCATCTGCTCGGAGAATCCGAAGGCCCGCAGGTCCTCCTCGGTGCTTCGGGTAGGGCCGTAGAGGATGTCGTCGATGGAGATCGACTTGAGCTCGCTTCGGAGCCGGGAGACCCGGAGCTTGTCGCTCAGGGTCCCGACCGGGGCGTTCACGCTGCGGATGGCGTCGACGAGCTCCCGGGATGGATCGGCGATCTTGTGGAAGCGTCCGTCCAGGCGAACCAGCGTCCCGGGGTAGAAGGGCTGGAGCCGGAGCGAAGGGTAATCCAGCGACTCGCGGCACTCGGGGTAGGCTTCCAGGAGGACCTGGAATCCTCGATCCAGGAGGAACCCGTCGACTTCGTCGGTCCGGACCCGTCCTCCCACTTCGTCGGAGGCCTCGAGGAGGAGGACCTGGCCTCCCCGCCGATTGATCTCCCCGGCGCAGGCCAGGCCGGCCAGCCCCCCTCCCACCACGATGACGTCGGGCGCTCCGTTCAACATCTGGTCCTCCTCTTCGTTATGGACTCGTAGCCATCTTCGCTTCTTCCTCGTCACCCCTGGCGGCTTCGCACCCGGGCCAGGCCCCCGTCCACCCCGAAGACCTGTCCGGTGACCCAGTCGTGCGATGGGTCCAGCAGCCACTCGGCCAGCGACGCCACCTCGTCGGGCCGGCCCAGGCGGCCCAGGGCGTGGAGTCCCTCTGAGGCGGACCGACCCGCCTTCGAAGAGGTGATCCGCTCGGAAAGGGGGGTCTCGACCAGTCCAGGGGCCACCGCGTTGAACCGGAGGCCTCGTGAGGCGTAGGTGGCGGATGCGGCTCGAACCAGACCCTCGACTCCACCCTTGGCTGCGGCGATGGCTTCGTGGCCGGCCAGGCCCATCTGGGCGGCGGCGCTGGAGAAGAGGACGACGGACCCCGCACCCTTCAGGTGACGGGCGGCGGAGCGGACCACGAAGAACGCGCTCTCGAGGTTCACGGAGAGCGTCCTTCGGAAATCCTCGGGCGAGGTGAGGTGGGCGGGGCGGATGAGGATGGAGCCGACGGCCAGGGCGATCCCGGAGAGGCCGGTCTGGGACGCAGCCGCCTCCCTGACCAGGTTGTCAACCTCATCGGGCTGCGTGGCGTCGACGGTGGCGGTGCGGGCGCCGGTCCTGTCCGACAACCGGGCCAGTCGCTCCGCATCCCGGGCGGCCGCCAGCACATCGGCGCCCCGGGCCGTGAGGCGATCGGTCAGGGCGCTCCCGATCCCTCCCGACCCGCCGATCACCAGAAAAGAGTGTTGCGAAAGCGATCTGTCGTCGCCCGAATCCTGGGCCATCCTCGACTCCCCCTGTGGGGTGGACATGAAAATAGGACACCTTCCGTTGCCCGGTTTCACAGGGCCCGAGGGCCCGGATCCGGACGGAAGGGGAGTCGTGGTCTGTGAAAGAACCCCTCAAACGAGGCGGGGATCCAGTTGCTGGCTCAGGGTGTCTTGCTCGCGGTTCGGGCGGAGCGCATCATGATTCACTATGCTCCGACCGACCGACCCCAACCCGGCAGGCCCCATGATCCGTCATTCCGTCACGCCCATGATCCTCCTCGTCCTACTACTCGTGGCTCCGGGGGTCGTCTCGGGTCAGGTGACGGGACACCAGCACCACACGGAGGAAGAGCCTGCGGCCGGCCATACCCACGGGGCCATGTGTCCCATGGGGGAGGAAGGGGCCTCCTGCCCCATGATGCAGCATCACGGGGCAGGACATGAGCTCGGACACCTCACGGCGGCCGACTATGAGCGGGCCGAGGCCTTCATGGGGCAGAATCTTTCTACTCGCGTGTACCGGGCCGACGTGTCGCCCGAGTGGCGCAGCGAGACCCGCGTCACCTACAGGGTGCGGATTGAGGGAGGACACGAGTTCATCGAGGTGGACGCCGAACAGGGAACCCGGGAGCGGGCCTTCGACCACGAGCGGCTCTCGGCGGCGCTGGGGCGGGCGACGGGGGAGTCCTACGAGGCCCTTCAGCTCCCCTTCTCCTCCTACCAAGAGGTGGACGGCGGAGAGATTCGCCTGGAGGTGGAGGATCGGCAGTGGCTCTGCGACCTCACAGGATACGAGTGCTATGAAGCGGAGGCCCGGCCC
The DNA here is from genome assembly GCA_007121555.1 of Gemmatimonadota bacterium. GTDB lineage: Bacteria > Gemmatimonadota > Gemmatimonadetes > Longimicrobiales > Gaopeijiaceae > PWLA01. The sequence continues at coordinate 78,256 of SKKH01000080.1, forward strand.
GAAGAACCCTCTGCGGGGGTGGCCTCCCCGGACGGGCGTCTCGTGGCCTTCCGACGCGACGACGACCTCTGGGTCTTCGATCGGGAGACGGGAGAGGAGAGGGCGCTGACCTCCGATGGGGAGGAGCGCTACGGATACGCCGCGGACTCCCAGGGCTGGCGCCAGTCCGACACCCCCATCCTGAAGTGGTCCCCCGACTCCCGGCGGATCGCCACCTTCCGGCTGGACGAGCGCGGCGTCGAGGAGATGCACCTGATCCGGACCGCTGAGCCTCGCCCCGAGGTGCAGTCGTGGCCCTACGCCCTTCCCGGCGACACCATCGTGCCCATGCTGGAACGGGTCGTCGTCGATGTGGAGGATGGCCGAGTGGTAGATCTCGACACTCCGCCGGACCACCAGCGGACGTCGTCGTGCTGCGGCCTCACCCGTGGGCAGGACTGGGGAGATGTGGAGTGGAGCTCCGACGGCGAGACCCTGGCCTTCGTCTCCACCTCCCGGGACTACAGGACCGTGACCCTCCGGGTGGCCGACCCCTCCACCGGCTCGGTGCGGACGGTGCTATCGGAGAGCCACCCCATCTTCTTCGAGTCCTATGCCGGGGGAAGCGGCCCGCCCAACTGGCGGGTCCTTCACGACCGGGGCGAGGTCCTCTGGTTCTCTCAGCGTGACGGCTGGGGACACCTCTTCCTCTACGACCTGGAGTCAGGTGAGGAGCGGGGCCGGGTCACCGGGGGCGACTGGAACGTCATGGACGTCCTGGAGGTGGACGAATCAGGCGGGAGCCTCCTCTTCACCGCCGTGGGTCGGGAGTCGGACCGGGATCCGTACTATCGCCACCTCTACAGGATCGGGTTGGACGGTTCGGGGATGACCCTCCTGACCCCCGAGGATGCGGATCACACGGTCCACCTCTCTCCGGATGGACGCTACTTCGTGAACAGCCACTCCACCGTCCAGGTCCCTCCCGTGACCCTCCTCCGCCGGACGCAGGACGGCAACACGCTCCAGACTCTGGAGGAGGCCGACATCTCCGAGCTGGAGAAGCTGGGATGGCAGCCCCCCGAGCCCTTCACCGCCATGGCCCGCGACGGGACCACCCCGATCTACGGGATTATGGTGCGGCCGTCGAACTTCGATCCCGAACAGCGCTATCCCATCATCAACGCCATCTACCCCGGACCCCAGTCTGGCAGTGTGGGCACCCGCTCGTTCAGCGTGAGCCGGCGAGGCCAGGCACACGCGCTGGCTGAACTGGGCTTCGTCGTCGTCCTGGTCGACGCCATGGGCAACGCCCAGCGATCCAAGGCCTTCCACACGGCGTACTACGGCGACATGGCGGACAACGGGCTCCCGGACCAGAAGTCGGCCATGCGGGAGCTGGCCCGGCAGCACGACTGGATCGACCTGGACCGGGTGGGGATCTTCGGCCACTCGGGAGGGGGATTCGCCACTGCGGCCGCCCTCCTCCACCACCCTGATTTCTTCCACGTCGGGGTGGCGGGAGCCGGAAACCACGACAACCGGGGCTACACCTACTACTGGGGAGAGAAGTGGCAGGGGCTCCTCGAGACCACCGACGACGGGGACAACTACGAGAACCAGGCCAATCACCTCTTCGCCGAGAACCTCGAGGGCAAGCTCCTTCTCACCTACGGGACGATGGATTCCAACGTCCACCCCAACACGACCCTCCTCCTCATCGACGCTCTCATCGAGGCGAACAAGGACTTCGATCTGATGGTCTTCCCGAACCGGGGGCACGGGTACGCCGGGGAGGCCTACAACGTCCGGCTCACCTGGGACTACTTCGTGCGCCATCTGCTGGGGAAGGAGCCTCCGACCGAGTACAGGATCGGTCGATAGAAGAGGGGCGGCAGGGGAATGGGATGGCCGGTCGTAAACATCCATCCCCAAAGAGCTTCTGGGTGCGGGGCGGGAAGTCGGAACGTTTCTTCCGGACCGGGGATCCACGTCCCTTGAGGACGAAAGCGTTCCTGCGTGCAGGAGGCTCAGAGTGGACAATCCCCCCGGATCTCAAGACGTCCTCGGACCTCGAGCCACCCGGGGCGATCCGCAGAATCCGGCGACGCTCTCCGCGTCGGTGTCGGTGGTCCTCCTTCTCCTCCTCCTGACCTTCCTCCCTACAGGTGTGTGGGCCCAGGACGCCCTTCAGCACGATCAGGGGACCCGGTCCGTCCTGGCCGTGGGAGGGGATTCGGTGCCCGAGCTGGGAGATCCACCTCACGTTCACTCGGTCTCGATCCACGACCGGAGCCCTCGGGTTCCGGTTCGACCTTCCGAGAAATCCCGCGAGGAGGCACCCGCACTTCGGGATGACGATGACGACTTCCTCCACGTGGGGGGCGCCGTTCGCTTCAACTTTCTGAGCGAGTTCTACGAGAGCGAACGGGATCCCAACAACACGCAGTTCACCTGGGACACGTGGCGGATCAACGTCCAGGCCCGGACCTCGGGGGTAGGGGTCCAGTTCGAATACCGTTTCTACCCCACCTTCAACACCCATTTCATCAAGGAGGGGTGGCTCGAATACGACGTTTCCGAAGAGACCCAACTCCAGGTGGGAGTCACCCAGAATCCCTTCGGAAACGTTCAGTACAACAGCCACAACTGGTGGTTTCAGCTCCCCTATTACGTGGGGCTCGAGGACGACCATGACATGGGGTTCAAGGTGTCCCAACACCGAGAGGACGGCTGGAACCTGGACCTGGCCTACTATCTCCAGCCCGAGCCTTCGGGCCCGGCCTACGGTCAGGCCTCGTTCGGGGTGGGAGGGGCCGGTCGCTATTCCTACGACATGATCCCTACCGACGGACAGTCGAACCAGGAGAGGCACCAGGGAAACCTCCGCCTGACTCGCACCCTGGAGCATGAGGGAGGCGGGAGCATCGAAGTGGGCGGGTCGCTCCAGGCCGGGGGAATCTACAATTCCGTGCAGGATGACTGGGGCTCCCGGTGGGCCTGGGCGGCCCACGCCGACGGAACCTACGGGCCCTGGAACGTGAAGGCGCAGTTCCTCCAGTACGGGTACGACGCCATCGATGATGAGGGCGTGGACACGGATGTCATCCGGAAGGGAGCCTACGGCGACCCCTACGACGTGGCCGCCGAAGCCTGGATCGCCACCCTGGGGGCCCAGTACACGATGGAGATCGACTGGGGCCCATTGAGTCAGATCAGCTTCTACGACAACTACAGCTACATGCAGAAGGCCGTGGACGGGTTCCACCCCACCCACCAGAACGTCCTCGGCTTCTCGATTGCGGCTGGAGGCCTCTTCACCTACTTCGACCTGGCGACGGGCCGGAACCATCCCTGGCTCACTGAGGACTTCGGTGCCGGCCTGGGAGAAGGGCTTCCGGATGCGCCCTGGAATCATCGCTTCAACATCAACATCGGCTACTACTTCTGAGTCGGATCCAGGGTGCGCCGCCCGGGCCCCGCGCCGGCCCCGCGACTGACGCCCGACCGACCTCGATCCCCTGAACCGGGAGTACCGGATGGATTGGAACGAGAAACTGGACCTCAGCCCCGGAGTGTTCTTTCCGGCCATCGTCGTCATCGCTGTCTTCCTGTTTTTCGGCGCCGTGTTCACCGAGGGCACGGGTCAGGTGTTCGATGTCATTCAGGACGGCATCGTGTCCAACTTCGGGTGGTTCTACATCCTGAGCGTGGCCTTCTTCCTGATCTTCGTGATCTACCTGCTCTTCAGCCGTTTCGGAAAGATTCGGCTGGGGCCGGACGACTCTGAACCCGAGTACTCCTACCTCTCCTGGTTCGCCATGCTCTTCAGCGCCGGGATGGGGATTGGACTCGTCTTCTTCTCGGTGGCGGAGCCGATCTTCCACTACATCGCTCCGCCCATGGCCGCGGCCGAGACCCAGGCCGCCGCCGTGGAGGCCATGCGAATCACCTTCTTCCACTGGGGGGTCCACGCCTGGTCCATCTACATCGTGGTGGGGCTCTCGTTGGCCTACTTCAGCTTTCGCAAGGGGCTGCCCCTCTCGATTCGTTCGGCCTTCTATCCAGTGCTCGGGGAGCGGATCCATGGCCCCATCGGCCACCTCGTGGATGTGCTGGCCATCTTTGGAACCGTCTTCGGGGTGGCGACCTCGCTGGGCCTGGGGGTCATGCAGGTGAACGCCGGGCTGGACTACCTCCTGGGCATCGGGATCTCCGATACCATCCAGATCGGACTGATCACCGGGATCACCCTGGTGGCGACCGTCTCGGTGGTGGCGGGACTGGACAAGGGGATCCGTCGCCTCTCCAACTTCAACATGATCTTGGCGGTCTCACTGGTCCTCTTCGTCTTCGTCTTCGGACCCACCGTCTTCCTCCTCAACTCCTGGCTGGAGAACACCGGGAACTACGTGCAGAACCTGGTCTCCACCACCTTCTGGCTGGACAGCTGGGGCGATGGGGAGTGGCAGGCCACGTGGACCCTCTTCTACTGGGGCTGGTGGATCGCCTGGTCGCCCTTCGTGGGGATGTTCATTGCCCGGATCTCCCGAGGTCGCACGATCCGCGAGTTCGTGGGAGGGGTCCTTCTGGTTCCTGCAGTCTTCACCACCTTCTGGCTCACCGTGTTCGGCAACGCCGCCCTCGAGGTGGAGGTGATGGGCGGCGGGGGGATCGCCGGACTCGAGACCGAGCAGATGCTCTTCGCCCTCCTCCAGGGCCTGCCTCTCTCGGTGATCACGTCGATTGTCGCCATGATCGTGATCGCCGCCTTCTTCGTGACCTCGTCGGACTCGGGCTCGCTGGTCATCGACATGCTGGCGTCGGGCGGGAACCCCGATCCGCCGAAGATCCAGCGGGTGTTCTGGGCGCTCCTCGAGGGTGCGGTGGCCATCGTGCTCCTCATGGCCGGAGGTCTGGCGGCCCTCCAGACCGCCGCCATCGCCACGGGGCTCCCCTTCGCGGCGGTTCTGGTGGTGATGTGCTTCTCCCTGCACAAGGCGCTCAGAAGTGAGCACGAAGAGGCCGCCCGGGTCCGCAAGGTGTTTCCGGCCCGGAAGCGGGAGGAGGCGAGCGCCGGCGCGTCGGCCGATTTCCCTTCGGAGGTGAACTCGTAGCGGCCCGCCACGCGTCCGCGGGTTGTGAAGTCTGCGCTGCTCCGCGGTCTGCCGGCCCCCAGCTGAATCAACGCATCAAGGAGACGAACCGTGAGTGACTGGAAGAAGGAGCTGAAGGAACTGCTCGAGCGCACCCCGGAGGAGCGGAAGGTGCGTCCGGAAGGTCCCACCCGCATCCGTGGATTCATCTCCGATATCGTGGTCCCCGCCTTCGAGGAGATTGCAGAGGAACTCCAGGAATACGGCCGCGACGTGGAGGTGGAATACGGTGACCGGACCGCCTCGATCCGGGTCGTGAAGGACGGGAAGGAGGAGTTCTACTATGAGGTGAGGATCAAGGCATACCAGAAGCTTCGCTTCGCCTTCCCCATCGCGCCCCTCCGGGACGCCGAAGGGAAGACCTACCGTGCCGAGATCCACCTCCGGGACCGGGCGCTCCTTCACGACGTGACGAATGCGACCAAAGAAGAGATGATCCAGTATTTCCTCAGGTACTATGCCCGGCACCTGACCTGGGAGGGATGAGGTTGGCGGGATCCGGGGTCGAAGGTAGTTTTGTCGCCTTCACCGGTCCCTCCTCCTCCAAGCCATGCACTCGGCCATGATCATCGACTGCCACGTCCACCTGAACAACTACGACGAGACTCGGACGCGCTCGGTCCATGAGATGGCCGACGAGCTCTTCACCCAGATGGAAGAGGCGGGGATCGACCACGCCATCGTCCTGAGCTCGTATACCGCGAACGCACACCGGCCCCACATCGACGAACTGGTGGCGGCGGTGGGCGATGACCCCCGGATTTCGCTCGTGGAGGGGCTTCGGTGGCGCTACGACCAGGAGCGGACCGACCTCTTCCGGATGGAGGAGCGGATTCGGGCGAAGCAGGTCAAGGGGATCAAGCTCTATCCGGGGTACGACCACTACGCCATCAACGACCCTTCCCTGGAATCGGTCTTCCGGATCGCGGCCAAGTACGATGTGCCCGTCATGATCCACACGGGCGACACCTATTCCGCCCACGCCAAGGTCCGCCACGCCCACCCCCTCCTGGTGGACGATGTGGCCGTGGATTTCCCCGACGTCCGCTTCCTCATGTGCCACCTGGGCAACCCCTGGTTCCAGGATTGTGCCCAGGTCCTCTACAAGAACGACAACGTCTACGCCGACATCTCGGGCCTCACCCTGGGGGATTTCGAGTACGAGTTCGAACGCTACATCATGCAGCGGGTCCGGGACATGATCGTCTACATGGGGCAGCCCGGTCGGCAGCTCCTCTTCGGCACCGACTGGCCCCTGGCCGGGATGAAGAGCTACGTGCGGTTCCTCGAGGGCATGGAGGTGAGCGAGGAGGACCGGGAGCAGATCGCCTGGAAGACCGCCGCGGGGCTTTTCGGGATCGAAGTGGAGACTCGATAGCGATCGCTCTGTCAGCCGGCTCGCCATTGACAGCTGGGGGCCGGGCCCCTCCTTGTAGGTGGAAGTCCAGTGTGGGTGGAGGTCCGCTTCGACAAGGAACTCCTTCTGATACTCTCATGGCGACTGAAGGACAACCATGACGAACGCTGCCTCGGCCGACGCGGAAGGGTCGCCCTCGATCGACGGGGGGGTTGCCCTGGGATTCGGAGGGCTCCGGATCCAGCCCGGCGATCATGTGGGCCACTTCTTCGAACGTCCCTCCGAGTGGCTCGAGGTGGCGGAGGGATTTCTCGGAGAAGGGCTTCAGAGCGATGACCGGTGCATGTACCTCATCGAGGAAGGTGAGCGCCGGGACCTCCTTCTGGACCGACTCCGGTCCAGCGGGTGGGAGGTGGATCAGGCCATGGCCGAGGGGAGACTCCAATTGCATCCCGGCCTGGGTACTCCGGCGGAGCTGGAGGCACTTCTCGCCTCCTTCACGAACGCGGCGGAGAAGGAAGGCTGGAGCGGGTGCTTCCGGTGGGGAGGCGAGATGTCCTGGTCTCTGGACGGCATGGCCGACGATCGAGCGCTGAGGGTGTGGGAGGAGGCTTGCAACGCGGACCGCCACGACCAGGTGGTCTTCCTCTGCCAGTATCCCATCAGACAGTTCCGTGGGACTGCCATCCTCAATGCCCTCCAGACCCATCCCCTCTGCATCATCGGCAGGGTGATCCACCGAAATCCGTACTTCCGGGAGGTGCCTGCAGCCGGGTGAACGGATCCCCCCTTCAATTGCTCTCCAGGAACCCATTCTGCACGGCGTAGTCCCTGATGGAGCGGCGGAGGATGCGCCGACCCCTGAAGAGGCGGCTCCGGACCGTGCCCACCGGAACCTCGGTCACCTGGGCGACCTCCTGGTAGGTCAGCCCCTCGATATCGGCCAGGACCACGGTCTCCCGGTATTCCGGGGGGAGGGCGTCAATGGCTTCCAGAATCCGGGCATCGATGCGGGGGTGGAAGAAGAGGCGTTCGGGTGTGGGTGTCGGTTCCGGTGTCAGTGGGCCCACTGGGTGACCGGGGTGCTCGGAGCGGTCCGTGGCCGTTTCCTCCAGGATTCTGAGGTGCCGCTTCCGACGGTCTTCGGAGCGGATCTGTAGATTCCTGCAGATCGTGAAGAGCCAGCTTCGACAGTTGGTCCCCGGAGTGTACTGATGCCAGGCGCGGAAGGCGTGCAGGAAGGTGTCCTGGACCAGGTCCTGAGCTCGACTCTCGTCGTGGGCCAGTCGAAGTGCGAAGCCGTAGACGGCGTCCATGTGGGGAAGCGCCTCGGATTCGAAGGCGCGGTTCCTCCTTTCGGTCGGCCCCTCGGGCGAGGGCTCCACTTGCGGCGGGGCCGTCCGGAGTCGTGCTTCGGCTGTATTCATTCGGGTCCTCCTGCCTCTCGATGAGTGCCGGTGGTGCTCGGGCGTTCGGGGTACAGACAAGGGAAGGACCGTGCCAGGCTCCCACGATCGGCCGAGGTGCCAGGCACGGCGCGGCGTTGTGACCGTTTCCCATCCACGCCGCAGAGCACGAAAAATCGTGGTACCATGATTCTACGTGGTGCTGCAACGAGATTTCGTTCATGCTCTGGGAACTCATCGGCGTGCCCGGGGCTTCACCTGACAGCCCTGCGTCCGCACTCTTGCGCAGCGATCACGCCAGAGCGGAAACTCCAGCCCAGAGAGCGTCTCGGCGCGAATCCATGGTGCCCATCCGACCCGACGAAGCAGCCGAAGCCAGACTCAACGTCTGGAGCGTCCTCCTGGGTGCTCTCGCAGGCGTCCGGGACGAGGACGAGCGCCTCCGGCTCACCCTGTCCGGGGTCCCGCGGCTCCTCCCCGTGGATGTGGTGGGGGGTGCCCTGAGGAGTCCGGAGGGACGCTGGGACCGGATTCAACTCCAGCGTAACGGACGCGAGTTGGAGCGGGAGGCGGGGTCCCTCCTTCTACCCCATCTGGAGTCCCTCTTCCAGGAGGCCTCGGCTGAGGGCTGGCTCGAGGTTCGGACGGAGGACGCCGGGGGCGGGTGGATCGGTCTCTCTTCCGCCCTGACCGACCTCGGCATGCAATGCTTCGCCGCCCTTCCCATCCGGACCTCCGTCCGGTCTCTGGGAATCCTCATGGCAGGTCGAAGGGGATTCGGGTTCGGAGCGGACGAGCAGGCCGCCCTGGGAATCGTGGCCGAGCAGCTCGGAGTGGGGGTGGAGCAAATTCGGCTGCAGGATGAACTCGAACGGCGCTCCGCCGACCTGAACCGGATCGTGGAGGAACGCACGCGCAGTCTCGATCGGTCGCGACGCAGGCTCCAGGTCCTGCTGAAGGTCACGAACCTGGTGGTGTCGAAGCTGGAGAGGGAACCCCTGTTCCGGGCCATCGCGAAGGCGGTGCGCGGCGCCGTCGAGCTGGATCGGGCGAGCCTCATGCTACTCGAACCCGATGGCCGCCACCTGGCGGTGACGACGCTGATGGACGGGGAGGTCGACGGAAGCAGTGAGCTGGAGCATCGCGAGTTCTTCCTTCCCGTCGATGAGAGTGTGGCGGGTGAGGTGCTTGAGCTTGGGCGTCCGGTGGTGTGTCAGGATCTCCAGGCCTCGACGCCCGAATACGAGGACCGGAGGCTCCTGAGGGTGGGCATCCGCTCGTACGTGTCAGCGCCGCTCATGGCCGGGGATCGGGCGCTGGGAGTGTTGGCGGTGGGAAGTCGAGCGCCGCGTCGCTATGACGATCAGGATGCCACCTTTCTCCTGCAGGTGGCCAGCCAGATCGCCCTGGGCATCGAGAACATGTTGGCCTACGAGCGAAACGAGGAACTCCGTCGCCAGTTGGAGCTGGAGAACCGATATCTCCGGGAGGAGGTGCACGAGGCACGGGTGTTCGGGGAGATCGTCGGCCAGAGCCAGGCCGTCGTCCGGTTGGTCGAAGAGATCGTTCAGGTGGCGCCCACCGACGCCGCGGTGCTGGTCCAGGGGGAGTCGGGTGTGGGCAAGGAGTTGGTCGCCCGGGAGATCCACTCCCGAAGCGAACGCGCGGGCGGCCCCATGATTCGCGTGAACTGCGCGGCCATTCCCCACGAACTCTACGAAAGTGAGTTCTTCGGTCACGTGAAGGGCGCCTTCAGCGGCGCAGTCCGGGATCGGGAAGGACGCTTCGCGGCGGCTGATGGCGGGACCCTCTTCCTGGACGAGGTTGGCGAAATCCCGCTGGAGCTACAGGGAAAGCTCCTGAGGGTCCTGCAGGACGGTAGCTTTCAGCGTGTGGGCGAGGATCGGGCGAGTGTGGTGGATGTCCGGCTCATCGCGGCCTCGAACCGGAGGCTGGACCTCGAGGTTCGCGAGGGCCGGTTCCGGGAGGACCTCTACTACCGCCTCAACGTCTTCCCCATCGAGGTCCCCCCTCTGCGGGAACGCAAGGAGGACATCCCGATCCTGGCGCAGTACTTCCTGGACGAGCTCTCTGGCCAGGGGGCGGACGCCGGGGAGGAGATACGCTTGACCGAAGGAAACGTGGTTCGTCTTCAGGCCTACGACTGGCCCGGAAATATTCGAGAGCTCCGCAACGCGGTTCACCGGGCCATCATCACCGCTCGTGGAGGTCGTCTCCACTTCAACCTCCCCGGGATCGACGCCCATGGGGTTTCGGATGCGAACCGGGAGGTGTCCGCCGGCGGAGTGGAGGACACGGATGCCGGGCCCGAGGTGCTGACGGAGATCCAGATGGAGGCCCTGGCCCGCCGAAATCTGAAGCGGGCGCTCGAGCGATGCGACGGCAAGGTCTACGGTCCGGACGGGGCTGCGGCCCTCCTCGGGGTTCCTCCGACGACTCTGGCGTCGCGGATCAAGCGAATGGGGCTGGACTGAACGTGTTGGACGAGACCGGCACGACCGGATCTCGGGACGTGCAGGGAGTGCCCTGGGGCTGCGCTGCGCGTCCTTCAACAGCCGTCTACCCGACCCACCTGTAGGATTCCCCCCAACTCTTCCGGGCCGCGTCCTCGACACGCTTCACCATCTTCTCGTCCACCGCATCCAGCTCGCCCACGTCGCTGGGGTTGAAATGGAAGGCGTAGAGCCGTGAGGCGAACTGGTCGAAGGGCAGGGAGGACTCGCCTGGCTCCTCGCCGTGTCCCGCCACCGTCGGGCTGATGTCGGCGTGCCAGCGCTGGCGCCCCTCCGTATTCGGGTTCACCAGGAAGATTCGCACCTCCCCGTCGACGCGCCGGACCCGCACGATGGACACCGCGTGGAATCCGATGAGCGCCCCGGAAGCCGAGGTGAGGAAGATGCCCACGGGATTGGGATAGGCCAGATCATGACCCCGGTTGAAGTCCGGGTGATGGGTGGCGTAGAAGGTCCGCACGAAGGTGTCGTAGTCCGAGATCGCCCCCGTCACCGCATTGTAGGCCGAGAGAAATCCCGTGGGGATCCAGTGACCGTACATGGCCGGGTTCACCCACTTGTGGGGGTCGTCGGCCCGGTTCGACGCCCGTCGCATCATCTCGTTGTAGATCTTGTCCAGGTGAGGCACCAGAATCAGGCTCACCGCGTCCAGCTCCAGATCGATCTCATCCTCCTTGAGGAGCCCCTCGGCCACCTGGGTGGAGCGGATGGGCTGCCCTTCGAATCGCATGGTGAGCTCATTGGACTGGGCCACCGTGCGGATCATTTCAAGCAGCTTCCCTGGAGCGTGACGGCTCCAGAGACTGATGCCCCGGGCCGACTGGCAGGTGGGATTTCGGCCCTGGCCGACGCCCAGGGGCTGGCCCAGCACACAGAGGGTATCGGAGAGGATGAGTTGTGCGGCGGTAAGATCGCTCCCCGGCCGGGAGGCCTTCACCGCCTTCGCCACATCGGGATGAGGTTCGAGGGTGCCCAGCCGCCGGAGTCCTCCCAGGACCGGCTGGCGCGAGAGAAGCCCTCGTTCGAGGAGGCGGGAGAGGCCGTAGACGGATCGGGCGCTGGAGGGCAGGATCACCTCTCCGATGAGCTCCGCCACCAGTTCGTGGTGGCGCTCCAGTTCGGCCTTTCCTGCCGGTCCGAGTCCCAGCGCCAGCTCCAGGAGAGGAAGATCCGTGGCTACCTGACGGAGCAGGTAGGCGTGGGCCCCCACGGCCAGCCCGGTGTCTCTCATGGTTCCCGCGAGAAGGCGGCCCTCCTCCTCGAGTTCGGCCCGCGAGGCCTCTTTCACGAATCGGGCATATTCGGCAGGGCTTCTGTCCGAAGCCGCCGGGGAGGGGGCCAACGCCGCCTCGATGTAGCGCTGAAGCCGGTGGTCTTCGGACCCGTCGGCCTCCAACCCGACCTCGTCATGCACCAGTTCGATGAGTTGGAGGGCCCGACTCGTCACGACGGGCCGCTGGTGGCAGATGAGCTCGATCTCGGTGGCGAGCGCATCCTTGATCTGCTCCAGCGGCACCTCCTCGGCCAGGACGGTCATGAGGTGATCGATCTTGGTGCGTACCTGAGGGTCCAGATTCCGGTCTTCCTCGGTGTGACCCGGGAACCGGAGGTCAAGGGCGTTCACCATCACGTCCTTCAGGAAGTCGCGGGCTCCCTGGGTCGAGACCGTCGGGTCCTCCATCTCGCCCCTTGCCAGCGCCAGCATACGCAGTTCGCTCAGGACCTCGACGAGGGTGGTCTGGCCCCCGGCCTTCAGGGTACCCGCCACCAGGGCGGGAACCAGCCGGGCGGGGTGCTCCCAGGGACCTCCCTGGAAGATCCCGCCCTCCACCAGTTCACTGATACGGCGACGCAGAAGGTGCATCCCCTCCGGTGAGTCGGTGAGGACGTCCACCTGACTCAGGAGCCGGGTCACGTACTGGGGCCGGAGCAGTGGCGATGCCTCCTTCATCAGCTCCAGGGACTCTTCGAATCCCTGAAGGAGGGTTTCGGGAAGGTCGGACCCGTCGGACGGCACGGGAGCGGCAGTGTCGGTGGCGGTCATGCGGGGGGAGCCGCCTGTGCGGGTGCCGGGGCTATGCAAAGAAGTCGGCGTCCTGATAGTGGACCAGAAGCTCCTGCATCCGGGCGGGGTCGTTTCCCCGGAAGAAGACGGTCCCGTAGTGATTTCCAAATCCCTCGCGTCCCTCGGGAACCTTGTGCTCCGAGGGCGGGATCAGGGTGTGGCTCTCGAAGAAGGGGTCCTCCTTCATTTCGGCGGGGATCTCGAGTCGGCTCACCTTGCCGGGCTTGGGATAGACCATCACACATCCGGCGTAAGTCTCGGGCTCTGGCGAGGGATCGGGGAAGAGGGCATCCAGCTCCGCCTCCGTCGTCGCCGGATCGCTGCAGAGGACGAGTCCCTCGATGGGATCGAACCCGTAGGCCCTCTCCATGAGCTCGAAGATGTGACCTCCGGGAATCCGGCACGCCACCTCTCCGAAGCTCAAGGTGTCGTCGTCGGTGAGGAACCACTCGGGATGGATCATCCCGTGCTCGATGCCGAAGGTCCGGACGAGGCGTTCGGTGGCCTCGCGGATCCGGGCCCGCTGACCTTCCAGGGCAGGGCCGGCGGGAATGAAGTTGGAGTGACCCAGCTTCACGTACTCGGTGATGTTCATGAACCGGACCTTCCCCCCGTGGATGAAGGCCTCCACCGAGAACTCCTGGCCCGGGAGGTGGCTCTCCACCAGACAGGGCAGGTCCTCGGGGATCACCCGCTCGTCGATGGCCTCATGGCTCTTGAGGAGCTTGTGCCCCACCGTTCCCGCGGCGCTGAAGGGCTTGAGGTGGACCCAGGCGTCGTCCTCGCCGGGCAGCTGAAGATGCGCCTCGTTGAGGCGCTTCATGAACTCGTGGACCTGCGACTTGTTGTGGACCTCCTCGAAGAGCCCCACCCGGAACCCGGCCAGGAGCGCCTTCCGCTTCATGAGGGCCTTGTTCCGAAATAGGAGGCCCCGATTCAGGAGGCGGGGATCGCCCCGATAAAGGGAGTTGAGGGCGCCGGCCCACTCCACGGTCTCTTCAAAGAGGGGCACCGCCACCTTCGCTCCGAAGGGATCCAGCAACTCCTTCAGCTGGAGCGCATTGGACTGCTCGCTCCAGTCGTTGAAGTTCCACGCCGCGAAGGGAATGTCGTTCTCCCGGGCGTAGGGCTCGAAATCAGGGAAACTCACCACCACATAGGGGCGTTCCATCTTCTGAAGGCTCTCGATGGCCGGCAGGCTCCATCCCAGGAGGGCTACGGTCTCAGGCGTCATTCAGTCTCCGTATCGTCGGTTCGAACAGGTCTTGTGCGAATCATTCGGACGGCCCAGTCCTCGGGCCAGGAACATGAAACCCCGGAGGCGGGCCGAGGGTCAGAGAAGGGGCGGCCCTTCGAAAACGTCCTTCTTCTGAACATGGAGCGGTTCGGCGGGTTTCTTTCATGAGCAGTCTTATCGGAAAGGGGGGCGCGCCATGAACGATCCACGACCTGAGAGGGAGCCACACATGGGCAAGAACGTCACGCAGAAGCTGATCGAGAGTCACCTCCTCCACGGCGAGATGGTGCCCGGACAGGAGATCGGGCTCCGGATCGACCAGACGCTCACCCAGGACGCCACCGGAACGCTGGTCATGCTGGAACTGGAGGCCATGGGGCTCGACCGGGTACAGACCGAGGTATCGGTCCAGTACGTGGATCACAACCTCATCCAGGACGACCACCGGAATCCCGACGACCATCTCTTTCTGAAGAGCGCGGCCCACCGGTTCGGGCTCTGGTTCTCCCGGCCGGGCAACGGGGTCAGCCACCCCGTGCACCAGGAGCGCTTCGGGATTCCGGGTCAGACCCTGCTGGGCTCCGATTCCCATACCCCGGCCGGAGGAGCCATCGGAATGCTGGCCATCGGCGCCGGAGGGATCGAGGTGGCCATGGCCATGGCGGGGGAGCCCTTCCACGTTCAGATGCCGGAGGTGCTGGGGGTTCGGCTCACCGGGGAGCTCTCCGACTGGGTGAGTGCGAAGGACGTGGTGCTGGAGATGCTCCGGCGCTATGACGTGGACGGATGTGTGGGGAAGGTGATCGAGTACTACGGGCCGGGTCTGGCCGGCCTCAGCGCCATGGACCGGCACGTCATCGCCAACATGGGAACTGAAATGGGGGCGACGACCACCGTCTTTCCCTCGGACGACGAGGTTCGGCGCTTCCTGGAGCGGGAGGGCCGGGGGGATGCCTGGACCGAGATCTTGGCCGACGAGGATGCGGACTACGATCATCACGACGAACTGGACCTCTCCCAGGTGGTCCCTCTCATCGCCCTCCCCTCCTCACCGGGGAACGTCGTGCCGGTGACCGAGGTGGAGGGTCGTGACATCTACCAGTCGTACATCGGATCGTCGGCCAACCCCGGGCTCCGGGACTTCGCGGTGCCCGCGGCCATCGTGAAGGGGCGCCAGGTGCACCCCTCCGTCTCGCTGGACATCAACCCCACCTCGCGGCAGATGCTGGAGAACCTGACCCGGCAGGGTGACCTGGCCGATCTCATCCGGGCGGGGGCCCGGATCCACCAGGCGGGATGCAACGGCTGCATCGGGATGGGGCAGGCTCCGGCCACCGGCCGCAATTCCCTGCGCACCGTCCCCCGCAACTTCGCCGGCCGCTCCGGAACCCGGGAGGACGCCGTCTACCTCTGCTCGCCCGAGACCGCGGCGGTCTCGGCTCTGACCGGTCGGATCACCGATCCCCGCTCCATGGCCGAGGAGATGGATTATCCCCGGTTCGAGGAGCCGGAGTCGATCCGGATCAACACCGAGATGCTGGTGGCGCCGCCACCCGACGGGTCCGGTGTCGAGTTGGAGAAGGGACCCAACATCCACTCCCTCCCACAGCTGGATCCCCTGGCGGACTCGCTGGAGGGGCCGGTCCTCATGAAGGTGGGCGACGACATCTCCACCGACGAGATCCTGCCTGCGGGCACCCGGGTGCTCCCCTACCGCTCCAACATTCCCATGATCAGCCGCTTCACCTTCAGCCAGATCGATGACCGCTACTGGGAGCGCGCCGAGGAGTTTCAGCAGGAGGGCCACTTCGTGGTGGGGGGGAGCAACTATGGGCAGGGATCGTCCAGGGAGCATGCGGCCCTGGCGCCCCGGTACCTGGGCGTGAAGGCGGTCCTGGCCCGGAGCTTCGCACGGATCCACGCACAGAACCTGGCCAACTTCGGGATCCTCCCCCTGCTTTTCGGCGATCCCTCGGACGTGGACCGGATCCAGAGCGGCGACACCCTGCGAATTCCCGGGGTCCGGTCGCGGCTCGAGAAGGGGGCGACCTCGCTGGAGGTGATCAATGAGACGCGGGACCAGCGGTACTCCGTTGGCCATGACCTCAGCTCCCGCCAGATCGAGATGGTCCTGGCCGGAAGCGTACTGAATCTCTACCGGGGTGGATGAGCCTTTCCGGGGAGTGAGTGCCGACCTCGAACGAAGGAAACGACACATGAACGATGGAGTGCTTCAGACGGAATTCCCGATCACCCTTCCCCGAGGGTACCCGGATGAGAACGGGGACCTGCATCGGGAGGGGGTCATGCGCTTGGCCACCGCGGCCGACGAGATCAAGCCCCAGAAGGATCCCCGCGTCCAGGCCAATCCGGGATATCTGCCCGTCCTCATCCTCTCCCGGGTCATGACTCGTCTCGGCAGCCTCGACGAGGTGACCCCCCACATCATCGAACACCTCTTCCTCTCGGA
>SKKH01000046.1 GCA_007121555.1 Gemmatimonadota bacterium
GGCGGAGGCGGAGGACCGAAGGCGGCCGGATCGGCGCGAGGAAGAGGGGAACACGAGTCCTCCGAAGTCAGGGAGCGGGGGCGGCGACCCCACAGGCGGGGCCCCTTTTCCAGTTCCCCTCATCCATCGGGGAGTTCCGCCGGCCCCTCCTCGTCGCCCGTCCCCCCTTCCATCTCGCCCAGGAGCTCGAGGAACTGGCTCTCGTCCAGGATGCGGATTCCCAACTCCTGGGCCTTCTCCAGCTTCGACCCGGCCCCCTCCCCCGCCACCACCACGTCCGTGGCACCACTTACCGAAGAGGTGGCCCGGGCCCCCAGCGCCTCCACCCGCTTCTTGGCCTCGCCCCTGGTCATGGACTCCATGCCTCCTGTGAACACCCAGGTCTGACCTGCGATATCCGAGGAGCCTCGATCTTCGTCCGGCGCGGGTTCGTACACGGAGAGCTCCTCCATCCTGGACACCACCTCGTCGATGGCGGCGGCGTTCCGCTCGTCCCGGAAGAACTCCACGATGAGTTCGCTCATCTTCGGGCCGATCCCCTTCACTTTCTCCAGGGTCTCCCGGTCGGCCTCCCGGATCGCGCCGAGGGTCCGGAAGTGAGCCGCCAGATCCCGGGCCACGGTGGCTCCGACTTCGGGAATCCCCAGGCCGAAGAGGAATCGGCGGAGTTCCGTCCGGCGCCGCTCGGCAATGGCCTCGATCAGGTTCGAGGCCGAGAGCTCGGCGAAGCCCGGGAGCTCGGCCACTTCTTCCACCTCCAGGTCGAAGAGGTCCGCCAACTCCACCACCATCTTCCGTTCCACGAGGAGTGCCGCCGTCTCCTGCCCCAGACCCTCGATGTCCAGGCCGCCTCGGGAGGCGAAGTGGACGATCCTCCCCTTGAGCTGGGCCGCGCATCCGAAGCGGTTCGGGCAGAGGGTGAAGGGGCCCCGGGACACCAGCGGCGTGTCGCAGTTGGGGCACCGCTCCGGCATCCGGAAGGCATCCGCCCGTTCCCGCCCGTCCTCGGGCACCACCTCCACCACCTGGGGAATCACGTCACCGGCCCGCTGCACCCGGACCAGGTCCCCCTCCCGCACGTCCTTCCGCTCCAGCTCCTCCCGGTTGTGGAGGGTGGCCCGGGACACCGTGACCCCACCCACCTCCACCGGACGAAGGAGAGCCACCGGGGTCAGAACCCCGGTCCGACCGACCTGAAGGGCGATGCGTTCGATCCGGGTCACCTCCTTCCTCGGCTCGAACTTCAGGGCCAGGGCCCACCGGGGGTGGTGGGAGGTGGCCCCGAGTCGCTCCCGTCCGGCCCAGTCGTCCAGCTTGATCACGATTCCGTCGATCTCGTAGTCCAGTTCGTCGCGGTCCCGGGCGAAGGCCAGGTGGTAGTCCAGGACCTCCTCGGCCGAGCTGGCCATCCGGACCCGCTCCGGCACCGGCAGGCCCCAGCTCTGCAGGGCGCGCACCCCCTCCTCGTCGCGCTCGAAGGCGTCGCCCTCCACGGCCAGGATGTCGAAGGCCAGGAACTCGAGGGGGCGCTGGGCCGTGATGGAGGAATCCAGTTGCCGGAGCGCCCCGGAGGTGGCATTGCGAGGGTTGGCGTAGGGCTCGCTGCCCTCCTCCACCAGGCGCTGGTTCAACCCCTCGAAGGCCGAGAGCTTCATGAGGACCTCGCCCCGCACGGCCAGGAGGTCAGGGGCCGGGCGCCCCTCCTGCCGGAGACGCAGGGGTACCGAGGCGATGGTGCGGACGTTGTCCGTGACCCCCTCGCCCTGCTGCCCATTCCCCCGGGTCACCCCCCGGACCAGGACGCCGTCCTCGTAGACGAGCTCGATGGACACCCCGTCCAGCTTGGGCTGGAGAAGGTAGGCCGGGTCCGGACCCTCCTCCTCGAGGGCCAGTCCCCTCCGCACCCGGTCCATGAAGCGGGACACCTCCTCGGGCTCCTGGGAGGAGTCGAGGGAGAGCATGGGGGCGGTGTGACGGATCGTGGGCAGGTCGTCCCGGGGCTCGGCCCCCACCCGCTGCGTGGGTGAGTCGGGGGTGACCAGCTCGGGGTGGGCCTCCTCCAGCTCCCTGAGTCGGCGGAAGAGGGCGTCGTAGGCGTCGTCGGAGATCTCCGGCGTCCCCTCCACGTAGTAGAGGTAGTCGTGGCGTCGGATCTTCTCACGAAGCGACTCCACCTCCCGGAGGACCTCCGGGGCCGGATCCGTGCGGTCGTCCACCTTCTTCGCCATCCGCTCTCTCCCTGGTTCTCATCGTGGTGCGGGGTGGTCCGAATCCCGCGGCCCACTATTTTCGTCGTGTTCGGCGGGAGGGGAAGGGGCCGAGCCTCCGCCCTCCCCCTCTCCACCCGGAAACCTCCGCCCAGGATCCCCATGCCGGCCCTCGACGTCGACCGCCTCCGCTCCGAGACGCCCGGGTGCGCCACCCGGATCCATCTGAACAACGCTGGAGCCGCCCTCATGCCCGACCCGGTGGTGGAGGCCATCCACCGCCACCTGGAGCTGGAAACCTACCTGGGCGGCTACGAGGCCGCTTCGCACCGCGAGGACGAGATTCGGAGAGCCTATCGCGCCGCGGAGGAGCTCATCGGGGCGCCGGAGGGCAGCGTGGCCTTCGTGGAGAACGCGACCGTGGCCTTTTCACAGGCCCTCTCGGCGATTCCGTTCCGGGAGGGCGACGTGATCCTCACCACCCGGAACGACTACGTCTCGAACCAGGTCATGTACCTGGCCCTGGAGGAACGGTTCGGGGTGGTGGTGGAGCGGGCGCCCGATCGGCCCGCCGATGCCGAGGAGGGCGGGGTGGACGCCGCCGCCATGGCCGAGCTCGTGCACCGGCGTCGCCCCCGCCTCGTGGCCATGAGCCACATCCCGACGAGTTCCGGGATCATCCAGGACGCCGCCACCGTGGCGGGTGCCTGCCGCGACCGGGAGATTCCCTTCCTCCTGGACGCCTGCCAGTCGGTGGGACAGATGCCGGTGGACGTCTCGCAGATCCCCTGCACCTTCCTGGCCGCCACCTCCCGCAAGTTCCTCCGCGGCCCTCGGGGTTCGGGATTCCTCTACATCGACCCCCAGGCGCTGGAGGCGGGGCTCACCCCCCTCTTTCCCGATCTGCGCGGCTCGGACTGGATCGAGGCGGACCTCTACCAGCCGGCCCCCGACGCTCGACGATTCGAGAACTGGGAATTCTCCTGGGCCCTGGTCCTGGGCACGGGGGCGGCGGCCCGCTACGCGCTGGAGGTGGGACTCCCGGCCATCCAGGAGCGCAACCGCGTGCTGGCCGGCCACCTCCGCGAGGAGCTGGACCGGATCGACGGGGTTCGGGTCATGGACCTGGGCCGCCGCCGCTGCGCCATCGTGACGGTGGCGGTGGAGGGGTGGCACGCCGCCGCGCTGGTCCGGGACCTGCGCGAAGAGGCCATCAACACCTCGTCGGTGGATCGCGGGTCGGCGGTCCTGGACTTCGATGACAAGGGGGTGGAGTCCGTGCTCCGCCTCTCGCCCCACTACTACAACACCATCGACGAGCTGGACCGGGCGGTGGAGGCGATGGCCCGCCTCACGGCCCGTGGGTGAACCTGGCCACCCCTCGCCGATGAATTCAGCCACGACCCGTCCGGGAGTCCGGCTGCGACCAGGTCCGAGCCCCCTGAAGGATTCTCCGGGTCCCTCCGTATACCCGTCAGACACCCCCTGGAAGGAGTAGCCTTGCAGCCCGAGGTCGAACGAGAACTCGTGAAGAAATGCCGGGCCGGGGATTCCCGGTTCTACGAGCCTCTCGTACGAGCCTACGAACCCCAGGGACTCCGGTTGGCCCTTGGAATGATGGGGAACATGGATGATGCCCAGGACGCACTGCAGGAGGCCTTCGTGAAGGCGTTCCGGTCGCTGGGGGGATTCGACACGAAGCGAGCCTTCGGACCCTGGTTCTTCCAGATCCTCCGGAACCAGTGCCGGGACCAGTTGCGGAGCCGGAAGTCCCGGTTCCGGGTGGAAGTGGTGGATGACGAGATCCTGGAGTTCCAGGCCGACACCACGCCCGGAAGCAGCCGCCGGGAGCGGGAGCGAAGCGAGGCCCGCCGGACCCTCTGGAAGGGGCTGGAGCGCCTACCCGAGGACCATCGGGAGGTCCTGGTCCTGAAGGAGCTGCAGGGACTGCGCTACCAGGAGATCGCTTCGATCCTGGACATTCCGGACGGGACCGTGGCCAGCCGCCTGTATCACGCCCGGAGAGCCCTCAAGGACACCCTGGACGAGATGGGAGTGGACTACCCGTGAGCGACCCCGACGAAGCTCCGCGCCGCTTCGGCCCCGCAGGGGGCGATCCGCCCCCCGAGGCCACGGTGCGAGAGGAAACGCTGATGCGCTACCTGGACGGAGAGCTCGGGCCGGGGGAGCGCGAGCAGTTCGAGGAGCTCCTCGAGGGCTCCACCGAGCTACAGCGCGAACTGGCCGTCTTCCGCATGTTTCATCACGACCTGGCCGGCCTTCGCCTCCACGATCCCCTCCGGCGTCACTCCATCTGGGACCGGGTGCATCGGCGGCTGAGCCGACCCATCGGCTGGGTGCTCCTGGCCACGGGTTCGGCGGCCTGGCTCACCTACATGGTCTACCTCTACCTTTCCTCCACCGCGACCTTCCTGGAGAAGGCGATGACCAGCGCCGTGATCATCGGGATCCTCCTCCTCTTCGCCTCTGTGATCCACGACCGCTACCGGGAGTGGCTCACCGACCCCTACCGGAATGTGGAACGATGATCGTCGTCACGACCAGCGACGTGCAGGGGAAGCGGGTGGCCCGGACCCTCGGCCTGGTTCGGGGCAATACCATCCGCACCAAGCACTTCGGAAAGGACATCCTGGCCACCCTCCGCTACCTGGTGGGGGGCGAGGTCCGGGAGTACACCAAGATGATGGGCCAATCCCGGGAGCAGGCGCTGGACCGGATGATCGAGGAGGCCCGGGCCCTGGGGGCCAACGCGGTCCTCTGCACCCGCTTCCAGACCTCGAAGATCATGTCCGGGGCGTCGGAGATCCTCTGCTACGGCACGGCGGTGGTCCTCGAGCCCGATCCGCGATGACCCCATCCCGGCGTCGAACCTCCCCCGCGCACACGAGGGCGATTCCGTGACGTTCACGAACAGTGGGGTCGGCCGCACCCATGGCCTGTGGGCGAAGACCCGGAGCCCACTACGATTCCTGGTGCTCCTGGCCCTGCTCCTCGTTCCGGGGGCCCCGGAGATCCTCGCGGGCCAGTCCGGCGCCGGGGACACCGGAAGTCTGAACGCCCGCATCGACGCCGTGCTGTCACGCCCACCCATGGACGGGGTGCACTGGGGAGTCCTCCTGGTCGACGCCGAGAGGGGGGAGGTCCTCTACGGCCGGAACGCTCACCTTCGCTTCGTGCCCGCTTCGAACATGAAGCTGCCCGTGGCGGCGACGGCGCTGGACCGGCTGGGACCGTCCTGGCGGTACCGGACCGGCTTCTGGGTCGAGCCGGGGGCCCTCCTGGAGGAGGGTGGGCGCCTGGCCGGAGATCTGACCCTGGTGGCCCACGGCGACCCGAGCCTGGGAGAGCCGTTCCACACGTCGGGGGAGGGCGCGCTGGGGGCGCTGGCCGACTCCCTCCTGGCCACGGGCCTCCGCGAGGTCGACGGTGACCTGGTCGTGGACCTGGCGGCATGGGACTCCACCACCGTCCCCTCCGGATGGCTGGTGGGGAACCTGAACGCCCGATACGCGGCCACCGGCGGCGCCTTCTCCATCGAGAACGGCGAGCTGGAGCTCCACC
>SKKH01000121.1 GCA_007121555.1 Gemmatimonadota bacterium
CCAGCCCGATCCGCTGGGGTCCTGCGCCGCCCTCCTGAGGGGATACGTTCGGCAGGAGCCCCTCTCGGAGGAGGAGGTCGAGGCGGTCTTCCCCCTGGTCCTCCTCCGGCTGGGGGTGAGCATGGTCATGGCCTCGGTACAGGGGCCGTCTCGCCCGGACGATCCCTATCTCAGGGTGAGCCAGGGGCCCATCCGTCGAACCCTCCCCTTCCTGCTCTCCCTTCCAACTGAACTCGCGCGGTCCACCATGCGACGTGCGGCGGGCCGCTCGGTCGGGACCTGGTCCTCTCCCCAGGGATCCCGTGATCCGTCGGCCACACGGACCCTCCGGCGAGACCACCTGATGGGAAGCCTCAGCCTCTCGTACGAGACTCCGGTGGCCCTCCGCCGAGGGTGGATGCAATACCTCTGGGACCACGAGGGCCGGCGCTATCTGGACGCCTACAACAACGTGCCCCACGTGGGCCACGCCCACCCCCGGGTCGTAGAGGCAGCCTGTCGCCAGATGGCGCTCCTGAACACGAATACCCGCTACCTGACCGGTCTGGTGGAGGCATACGCGGCGCAGTTGGCGGCCACCCTGCCCGAGCCCCTCTCAGTCTGCGCCTTCGTGAACTCGGCCAGCGAGGCCAACGAGCTGGCCCTCCGCCTGGCTCGGGCCGTCACGGGGCGACGCGACCTGATCGTCCTCGAAGCGGGGTATCACGGCCATACCACCTCGATGATCGACGCGAGTCCCTACAAGCATCAGGGGCCGGGGGGTGAGGGCCCGCCGGACTGGGTGCACACGGCTCCACTTCCCGACCCCTACCGGGGGCTTCACCGGCGAGGAATCGAGGCAACGAAGGACGGCTCCCTCGGGGCTGCCTATGCTGAGGAAGCACGGCGGATCCTGGCGGGCCTCCTGGACGAGGGCCGGCCTCCCGCCGCGTTCCTGGCCGAGACCTTTCCCAGCGTGGGGGGACAGATCGAGCCCCCCGAGGGGTTCTTCACCGGAGTGTACCAGGCGGTCCGGGATGCCGGAGGCCTCTGCATCGCCGACGAGGTCCAGACCGGGTATGGTCGCATCGGCAGCCACATGTACGCCTTCCAGCGCGAGGGTGTGGTTCCCGACATCGTGGTCCTGGGCAAGCCCATAGGGAACGGACATCCAATCGGGGCCGTGGTCACGACCCCCGAGGTGGCCGGAGCCTTCGACACCGGGATGGAGTTCTTCAGCACCTTCGGAGGAAACACGGTCTCCTGCGCCGTGGGGATGGCCGTTCTGGACGTCCTCGAAGACGAGGGGCTCCAGCGACACGCCCACGAGGTGGGGGGCCTGCTGCGTCGGGGCCTGAGGGAGCTGATGGCCCACCATCCTGTCATCGGCGATGTCCGGGGCAGCGGGTTCTTCCTCGGGGTGGAGCTCGTGGAGGATCGGGAGACCCGGGCTCCCGCAGGGGCCGAAGCGGTCCTGGTGGCCGAGGGCATGCGCCGGGAAGGGATCCTCCTGGGAACCGACGGGTCCTCGAACAACGTCCTCAAGATCCGTCCCCCGATGCCGTTTGCCCAGGACGACGCCCATCAGCTTCTCAGAGCCCTGGACCGGGTTCTGGGATCGGTCCCCGGTGGAGACCCGTCGCGACTCTTCTGACCCCAGGCCCGGGAGCCTGATTTCATGCTCGACCTCGCGTTCTACATTGCCGGCGGGTTCGCCGTCCTCAGCCTCATCCTCATGGCGGTGGCCATCGCCGCCTTCCGGGACCGTCACTGGATGAGCTCGCTGGGGAGCACGGGGACGGGGCTCCTGTGCCTCTCGCTGGCCGCGTTGGCGGGGACCCTGGGGGTCTCGACCCAGGGTTACAGGGCCCTGACCCAGGAGGTGGTGGCCGCAGTGATCACCACAGTGCCCAGCGGACCCCAGTCCTTTCAGGCGTACGTGGAGTTTCCCGATGGCCGAAGCGAAACCTTCCCCGTGAGTGGAGATCAGCTCCTGGTCGACGCCCACATCCTGAAGTGGCACCCTCTGGCCAACGTGGTCGGGGTCCATACGCACTACGAGCTGGATCGCCTCACCGGACGCTACGCCGATCTGGAGGACGAGCGGAGCCGCGCCCGGACGGTGCACTCACTGAAGGAGGAGAAGCCCATGGATCTGGATCTCTTCCATCTGGCGAGGCGGTATACGCTCCTCGCCTTCCTTGTGGATACGGAATACGGATCCGCCACCTACATCTCGGTCGATCGCCCGGCACGCTTCGAGATTCGGGTCTCGACCTCCGGACTCCTGGTTCGAGAAGTGGGAATGTCCGGGGAGCTCCCACCGGCGGACGAGGAGCCCCGGGGCGAGGAGGGGCGGTAGACGGCTGTCGAAGACCTGGAGCGAGCCCCTGAACGCCTCCGGAAGGCTTCTCACAGGCGCTCCCGAACAGAGAAAACGGCGGACCCCGGAATGGGGCCCGCCGTTTCTCGTCTCGGGTGGAAGCGGGGCTCGCTACCCCTTCTTCACATGCCGCATCCAGGGCTTGCGCTCGAAGTAGGATTCCGCCTCGGCCTTCACCTTGCTGGTCAGGAATACCACCGCGATGAGGTTGGGGATGATCACCAGCCCCAGGAGGATGTCTCCGATGGTCCAGGCCAGGATGAGTGGACTCACCGCCCCCACGAAGTGCATCCCCACGAAGAGGAGCTTGTAGGGGAGGACGGCCCGGGGCCCGAAGAGATAGAAGGCACACCGGTCCCCGTAGTAGCTCCAGGCGATGGCGGTGGAGATCCCGAAGAGAAGCACGGTGAGGATCACGATATAGTGACCCCAGTCGCCGGGCAGCCCCCGCTGGAAGCTCAGCATGGTCAGGGGTGCCCCGTTCTGCACCACGTTTCCGTGGAGGGACGTGTACTCGGTCCCGTCGGCGGCGACGGCCAGGTTCTGACCCGGGAGGATGACTCCCGTAAAGGGCTGGGTCTGGTCGGGATCCAGGAAGAACTCGTCGATGGCCACCTCGTGCCAGGCCATCCGGGTGTCTCCCACCGCCGTGGCCACAGGCGTCCCGTCTTCGACCTGGATCTCCTCGGGAGACGCCTGGAAGAATGCGAAGCGTCCGTCGTCTCGCTCCACCACGTACGAGACGTTTCCGCTGGAGAGGTTGATCTCCTGCGGGATCTGATCGTCCCAGGTCCCGGTGATGATGATGACGAGAGCCGTCATCGTACAGATCACGATGGTGTCGATGAACGGACCCAAAAGGGCCACCATCCCCTCCTCGGCGGGTTCCTCCGTCTTGGCGGCGGCATGGGCGATGGGGCTCGAACCCTGACCGGCCTCGTTGGAGAAGAGTCCGCGGCGGACCCCCCAGAGCATGGTGAAGAGGAAGGTCCCGACCCCCGCTCCGGCCACTCCGGCGGAGGGATTGAAGGCCTCGGTGACGATGAGGGCCAGGGAGGGGAGGACGAGGTTCCAGTTCAGGATCAGGATGACCAGGGCGGCGGCCACATAGAGTCCCGCCATGGCCGGGGCCAGGATCCCGGTCACCTTTCCGATCCGGCTGATCCCTCCGATGATGACCAGGCCGACGATGGAGGCCGTCGCGAGCCCGGCCATCCAGTGCGGCACCCCGAATTCGGTCTGGAAGACGTCGGCCACGGTGTTGGCCTGGACCCCGTTGCCGGTGAAAAGCGCCACCGCCGCGAGAAAGACGGCGAAGATGACGGCCATGGGCTTCCAGGCCTGCCCCAGGCCTCGCTCGATGTAGTACATTGGCCCGCCGGCCACCATGCCCTCCCAGGGACGCTCAGGATCCGGCTCCCGCACGTTCCGGTACTTCTGCGAGAGCGTGACCTCGGAGAACTTCGTGGCCATCCCCAGGACACCGGTGACCCACATCCAGAAGAGGGCTCCGGGACCTCCCCAGTGGATGGCCAGCGCCACCCCGGCGATGTTTCCGATCCCGACGGTAGCGGAAAGCGCGGTGGAGAGCGCCTGGAAGTGGGTGACGTCGCCGGTGTCCTCCGGGTCATCGTACTTTCCGGAAACGACGGCGAAGCCATGCCCAAGCCGGCGGAACTGGATGAACCCCAGGCGGAACGTGAAGTAGACGCCGGCGCCCAGGAGGAGGATCACTACGAAGGGGATGCTTTCCTCACCCACCGGAATGCCCCAGTTCCAGACGATGTTTTCCAGGGCGTCGGCTGCCAGAGTGATGCGCTCGAGCATGAAGGTCGGGGGCTGGAAGGGACCGTTGAAAAATCGTGAACAGTCAAGAGGCTAGAAGGTTGGAGGGGAGAGGGCAAGCACCGAATCGGTCATGGACCCCATCCCCCCGGCCCATCAGAACTGCCCAGGAGAGCCGTGGAACCCGAACCGGGGCCTCAGGCGTTGGGTTTCTCGAAGTGCAGACCCACCCTATCACCGGACCAAGGAAGAGAGTCGAATGAAGCCGAGTCGCTGGATTCTCCTCGCCGCCGTGGCGCTCGCCGTCGCCCTCTTCTTCGTGTTCGACCTGGACCAGTATCTCACCCTGGAGTTCGTCCAGGCCCAGCAGGCCGCCATTGAGGCCTTCCACCGGGACAATCCGCTCCTCACCGCGGGCCTCTACTTCGGCATCTACGTCCTGGTGACCGCCCTTTCCCTTCCGGGTGCCGCCATCATGACCCTGGTGGGCGGGGCGATCTTCGGCCTCCTCTGGGGCACCGTCCTGGTCTCCTTCGCCTCGACCATCGGCGCGACTCTGGCCTTCCTGGTGGGTCGCTTTCTCTTTCGCGACTACGTACAGGAGCGCTTCGCCAAGCACCTGAAGGCGGTCAACGAGGGGGTCGAGCGCGACGGGGCCCTCTACCTCTTCATGCTTCGCCTCGTCCCCGTATTCCCCTTCTTCGTGATAAACCTGGTCATGGCCCTCACCCCCATGAAGACGGTGACCTTCTTCCTGGTGAGCCAGGTGGGGATGCTGGCCGGTACGGTGGTCTACGTGAACGCCGGGACGCAGATTGCCCAGATCGACTCCCTGGGATCCATTCTCTCGCCTCAGCTCATCGGAGCCTTCGTGCTTCTCGGGGTCTTCCCCCTCATCGCCCGGTGGATCGTCCGGTTCATCCGAGGGCGACACGTTCTGAAGGGTTGGAGCAAGCCGAAGAAATTCGATCGCAACCTGGTGGTGATCGGGGCGGGGTCGGCGGGGCTCGTGACCGCCTACATCGCTGCGGCGGTGAAGGCCAGCGTGACCCTCATCGAGAAGGATGCCATGGGGGGAGACTGCCTGAACACGGGATGCGTCCCTTCGAAGGCCCTGATCCGGTCCGGCCGCCTGATGTCGGAGATCCGCCGGCATCGGGAGTTCGGGATCCGGGAGGCCTCAGCCGAGGTGGACGTGGCCGACGTCATGGAGCGGGTGCAGCGGGTCGTGGCCACCATCGAACCCCACGACTCGGTCGAGCGCTACGAAGGGCTCGGGGTGGACGTGATCAAGGGCGAGGCCCGGATCACAGGTCCCTGGTCGGTGGAGGTGGACGGTCGCACGCTCACGACCCGTCACATCGTGGTGGCCACGGGAGCTCGCCCGTTCGTGCCGCCCATCCCCGGCCTGTCCGACGTGGGATACCACACCTCCGATACCCTGTGGTCGCTCCGGGAGGATCCGGGCCGGCTTCTGGTTCTGGGGGGCGGTCCCATCGGATGTGAGCTCTCCCAGGCGTTCCAGCGGCTGGGCGCCACCGTGACCCAGGTCGAGATGCTGCCCCGCTTGCTCAACCGGGAAGACCCGGAGGTCTCGGAGTTCGTGGAGCGACGGCTCGGGGAAGAGGGAGTGGAGGTGCTCACCGAGCACAAGGTGACGGGCTTCGCCGCGGAAGACGGGGAGAAGGTGGCCATGGCAGAGCGTGGTGGAGAGGTCGTCCGGATTCCCTTCGACACCCTCCTGGTGGCTGTGGGTCGCCAGGCCCGGGTGGAGGGCTTTGGTCTCGAAGAGGTCGGGGTCACGGTGAAGAACGGAACCATAGAGACCGACGACTTCCTTCAGACCAGGGTGCCCACGATCTATGCCTGCGGCGACTGTGTGGGGCCCTACCAGTTCACCCACGCCGCTTCGCACCAGGCCTGGCACGCCGCCGTGAACTCCCTCTTCACCAACCCGTTCAAGCGCTTCCGGGTGGACTACTCGGTGCTACCCCAGGCCACCTACACCGACCCCGAGGTGGCCCGGGTGGGGCTCAACGAGGTGGAGGCCCGGGAGAGGGACACCGAATACGAGGTCACCACCTACGACCTCAAGGACCAGGATCGGGCCATCGCGGAGGAGGCGGCTCAAGGCTTCGTGAAGGTACTGACGGTTCCGGGCAAGGACCGGATCCTGGGGGCCACGGTGGTGGGGCCCCACGCAGGCGAACTCATCACCGAATTCACCCTGGCCATGAAGCACAAGATCGGTCTCAACAAGATCCTGGGAACGATCCATCCGTACCCGACCCTCATGGAGGCGAACAAGTCCGTGGCCGGAAACTGGAAAAAGGCGAACGCTCCCGAGGGCGCGCTCCGATTCCTGGAGCGCTATCATGCCTGGCGGATCAGGTAGCAGCCGTATAGCAGACCGATGGGGAAGGGAAGCGGGGTTCCTCCCGAGCCCTACGCCCGCCCCCTTCCTTCGTCGAGGGCTGAAGTCGTTCGTCCGACGGCTCCCGCAGATCCTCCCGTCCTGCGGATCGGGGTTGTCCCGGAAGCGCTTCGGTGGAATGTTAATATGCTTGCCCAACAACGGAATACGACGAGACCACTCGCTGCTATACGGGAGGAGACCAGATGGAAGATCGCGGTGCCGAACCCCGGAACACGCTGTCCGTTCGGGACAACCGGACGGGGAAGGACTACGAGATCGACATCCATGAGGGCGATGTGGTCCGAGCTATGGACTTTCGCCAGATCAAGGTGAACGAGGACGACTTCGGCATGATGGCCTACGATCCGGCCTTCACGAACACCGCATCCACCCGGAGCCGAATCACCGAGATCGACGGAGCCAACGGGATCCTCCGCTATCGGGGATATCCCATCGAGCAGCTCGCCGAGAAGAGCTCCTTCCTCGAGGTGTGCTACCTCATCCTGAAGGGGGAGCTTCCCTCGCAGGATGAACTCGACGAGTTCGTGCATCACGTCACGTTCCACACGTACGCGCACGAGAACATCATCAAGCTGCTCAACGGGTTCCGCTACGACGCCCACGCCATGGGCATCGTCACCTCCTCCGTGGCCGCCCTTTCGACCTTCTATCCAGAGGCGAAGGAGGTCCACGACCCGGAGAATCGCTGGATCCAGATCATCCGGCTCGTGGCCAAGATGCCGACCCTGGCCGCCTTCGCCTACCGGCATCACAGGGGCCTGCCCTACATCTATCCGGAGAACGAGCTTTCCTACACCGGGAATTTCCTGAACATGCTCTTCCGGATCGGGGTGAAGGAGTACCGGGCGAACCCCGTGCTGGAGCGGGCCCTGGATGTGCTCTTCATCCTCCACGCCGACCATGAACAGAACTGCTCGGCCACCACGATGAGGGTGATCGGGAGCTCCGAGTCCGATCCGTACTCGGCCCTGGCCGGTGCCATGGCGGCCCTCTACGGCCCCCTCCACGGTGGCGCCAACGAAGCGGTGCTCCGGATGCTGAACGAGATCGGGCATACCGACAACATCCCCGACTTCATGGACAGCGTGCGGAGGGGCGAGCGGCGCCTCATGGGCTTCGGACATCGCGTCTACAAGGCCTACGATCCCCGGGCCAACATCATCAAGAAGACGGCCCATGAGGTCTTCGAGGTCACCGGGAACAACCCGCTGCTCGACATCGCCTTGGAGCTGGAGAAGATCGCCCTGCAGGAAGACTACTTCGTGGAGCGGAATCTCTATCCGAACGTGGACTTCTACTCGGGCCTGATCTACCAGGCCATGGGCTTCCCGGTGGAGATGTTCCCCGTGCTCTTCGCCATTCCCCGCACGGTGGGGTGGCTGGCGCAGTGGGAAGAGATGCTCGAGGACAAGGAGCAGAAGATCGCCCGTCCCCGTCAGGTCTACGTCGGCGAGGGTCAGCGCGACTACGTTCCGGTGGATCAGCGGGGCTGAGCCCCGGCGCCCCTCCCTCCGGGAGTGGGCCCCCCACCCCGGCCCCGGCACTCCGGGCCTGGCTCCTGCCGACCCCCGCGGATCTCACCAGATCCCGGGGGTCGGCTCATTTCCTCCCCAACTGCACCGCCCATGGCCTCGGAACGCACCGCTTCCCACCTCCCCGCAGTGGACGATCCCAGACCTCGGATCTCAGGGGTCCAGCCCATGGACGTCCTCCACGATGGGCTCCCGGGCGTGATCTCTCCCTATCTCCTGGATGCTCCGGAACCCACCCTTGTGGACCCCGGGCCCTCGGCGAGTCTGGACACTCTTCGTGGGGAGCTTGAGGAGGTCGGGGTGGGGGTGGGGGACCTTCGATACATCCTCCTGACCCACATTCACCTGGATCACGCCGGAGCCGTGGGTCACCTCGTGCGCGAGAACCCGGGCATCACCGTGGTCGTCCACGAGGAGGGGGCGGGTCACCTGGCCGACCCCGAGCGGCTGGTCGCTTCCACTCGGCGGACCTTCGGCGAGGCCCATGACCGACTCTGGGGAGAGGTCCTTCCCGTCCCTCCAGATCGTCTGAAGGGATGGCGTCCGGGAGATGGGCGGCCCCTGGCAGGCCTCCGACCCCACCCCACCCCCGGCCACATCCATCACCATCTGGCCTGGGAGGTGGAGAGCTCGGGCGTGCTTCTCACCGGAGACAGCCTGGGGCTCGTGCTCCACTCCCTGGGGCCCTCCCATCCGGCCACGCCCCCTCCGGCGGTCCATCTGGAGGAGTGGAGGGACACCCTGGGCAAGCGGCTGGCGGTCATCGAGGTCGATGCCTTCGGGCCCGCCCACTTCGGCCTCCATGCCGACCTCCATGGGCGCCGGGTCGAGCTCCTCGAAGCATTGGACGCGCTGGCCGAGCGGGTGGAACGAGCCATGGAGGCGGGGCCGGAGGCCGAGGAGGCCGATGCCGAGGCGTTCCACCAGGAGAGCATCGCCGCTCAGGCGGAATTTCAGCCCGAAGGATGGTCCCGTTCGTATTTCTCCACCTTTCCGGCGCGGATGGACTGGGAAGGCATGCGCTTCCACCTGGCTCGACGGAAGAGTTGAGCCCCTTCGTTCGAGAAGCTCGGACCGGGCCCTTGCCCCCGGGGCTGCGATAATGCAATATCACCACTACTCAGTCTGAAGGACCTCCCACTCCGGCCCCACGATGCTCGCAGGGCAACCCCGACATTCCCGGCCCGAGACGAAACGGCTCGGCCCACTGGCTTCGCGAGCGGGTGACGGGCGCAGGCCGTTGAGATCCTGCGTCATGGGGATCGGACTCCTCCTGGTCCTTCTTTTCGGGCTCCTCCACCCGGTCGCGGACCTCGGTGACGGGAGCCACGGTCATGAGGCCCCCGAGGCGCATCTCTGCGATTTCTGCGCCACGGGAGGCCCTGCGGCCACCCTGGTCGGGAGTGCAGCCTCATCACCGGAGGCCCGGTTCATCTGGGACTCCGAAGCCATCGTCGGGCTCCTCACCCCGCCCGATCCGCTCCCGGCCCTCCTTCCTCCCTCCCGGGCTCCCCCCTCCTGAACTCTCCCCTGCCGACCGGTCTTCCGGTTCGGGAGGGTGATTTCGTACACGACGCCGGCGAGGATCCTGGGGGCTGCGGTCGAACCGACTGGTCCACCTCCACGCCGTGTCCATCCATCGAGTTCAGCCTCCGGGCTCACCGGGGAGGTTCCATGCTGCAGGCCCGCAATCTTTCGAAGAGCTACAACGGCACCGCCGCCCTCCAGGACCTGAACCTGGAGATCGCCGCGGGTGAAATCTACTGCCTCCTGGGGGCCAACGGCGCCGGGAAGAGCACGACGATCCGTCTCTTTCTCAACTTCATCGACCCCACCTCCGGCGAGGCGCTGGTCGATGGCCTGGACGTGACCCGGGAGCCCCTAAAGACCAAGCACCGGCTGGCCTACATTCCCGAGCAGGTCATGCTCTATCCCCATCTGTCGGGGATGGAGAACCTGGAGTACTTCGCGGCTCTGGCCGGCCACGACGACTATCCCCGGAGCGCCCTGGAGGGCTTCCTGGTTCGAAGCGGGCTCCAGGCCGACGCCCACGACCAGAGGGTAGGAGAGTATTCCAAGGGGATGCGCCAGAAGGTGGGGATCGCCATCGCCCTGGCCAAGCGGGCTGGTGCGCTCCTCCTGGACGAGCCCACCTCGGGCCTGGACCCCGAGGCCTCGAGTGAGTTCGCACGGCTTCTCATGGAGCTGCGCGACGACGGGGTGGCCATCCTCATGGCGACTCACGACCTCTTCAGAGCCAAGGAGGTGGGTACCCGGGTGGGGGTCATGCGTCGAGGCGTCCTTCGCACCGAGGTGGATCCGGCCGAGCTGGACTACGCCGACCTGGAGCGTCTCTACCTGGATCACGTGCGCGAAGGGGGCGACGAGTCATGATGAAGCACGCGATCCGAAAGGAAGTCCTGGAGATCATCCGCGACGGTCGGTTCCGGTGGGGCGGTGCCCTGGTGCTCGGTCTCCTCCTTCTCTCCCTGGTGGCGGGATGGGCCCACCGGGCCGAGGTGTCCCGGGCCCACTCGGCGGCCCAGGAGATGAGCTGGAGTCACTGGCTCGAGCAGGGCGAGAAGAATCCCCATTCCGCGGCCCACTACGGGATCTACGTCTTCAAGCCGGTGTCGTCGCTGACCCTGGTGGACCAGGGGGTGGATCCGTACCTCGGGGTCTCCACCTGGCTCGAGGCCCACTATCAGAACCCCTTCGCCCACCGGCCCGTCCAGGACACCCCGGCCCTGGCCCGGTTCGCCGATCTCACCGCCGCCACCACCCTGCAGCTTCTGCTTCCCCTCCTCATCGTGCTCCTCGCCTTCCAGAGCTTCACCGGAGAACGGGAACGGGGGACCTTGCGGCAGGTCCTGAGTCTGGGGGTGCCGGCCGGACGGTTGGCACTGGGGAAGGTGACCGGAGTCTGCGTAGCGCTGGGACTGCTCCTGGTTCCGGCCGCGCTCCTGGGAGCGCTGGCCCTCTTCACCGCCGGCCCCGGAGGCGGGGCGGTGGCCGACCCGGGGGTGCGCTTCATCCTCCTCGCGGGAGCCTACCTGGCCTACTTCCTCATCTTCTCGGTCCTGGCCGTGGGGATATCGGCCGTGGCCTCCTCCTCCCGGGCGGCGCTGGCGATTCTCCTGGTCTTCTGGATCGGGAACGGGCTTCTGGCACCGCGACTGGCCTCCGACGTGGCACGAAGCCAGGTGGAGCTTCCCTCAGCCCAGGAGTTCCAGCAGGCCATCCAGGAGGATCTGACGGAAGGGTTCGGCCCGCATCCCTCCCGAGACGAGCGGAGAGCCATGCTCCAGGACTCGGTGCTCCAGGCCCACGGAGTCGAGTCCCTGGAGGAGCTGCCCTTCAACTTCGCCGGCTTCTCCCTGCAGAGTGGAGAGGAGTTCGCCAACCTGGTCTTCGACCGGCGTTTCGGCGAACTGGCCGCACGGATCGAGGCCCAGTCCCAGCTCCATCGCTGGATCGGCCTCGGCGCGCCTCATCTTGCCATCCGGAGCCTCTCCATGGCGTTGGCCGGGACCGATGCTGCGCACCACGAGCGCTTCTCCTCGGCAGCGGAGGAGCACCGCCGTCTCATCCAGCGGGTCCTGAACGAGGACATCATGGAGAACGGCGTCTATGGTGAGACCTACGTGGCCGGGCTGGATCTCTGGTCCGACGTTCCGGAATTCGAGTATCAGGGTCCGCCGGTGGCGTGGGCCATGGCCGGTCAGGGAGCGGCCTGGGGCGCGCTGGGACTCTGGCTGATCCTCGGGGCGCTCCTGGCCGGACGCGGTGCGGTCTCGCTACGGAGGCGCACATGAGGGGCCGGGGCATGCTCCGGATGCTTCGCCACGAGGTGGGAGCCCTCCTCTCGACGCGAGTGGTCTGGTTCGCCGGGCTCGCCCTCCTCCTTCTCATCGGATATGCGGTCCACGTGGGCGTTCGGGGCGTGGAGGGTCAGCGAGCTCAGCTCGAGGAAGCACAGGCGGAAGAGGCGGAGCGGTATGCCTCCCTGCGCTCGCAGATGGAGGTGATCCGGAACGGGGAGACCTCCGTGTCTCCCTTCCAGGATCCCACGCGGCCGTACATTGCGGGTCGAGCCCGGGGTCAGCGTTACGCTGTCCTGTCTCCCGCGAGCTTTCAGGCCACCGCGGTGGGCCAGTCCGATCTGATCCCTCCAGTGGTGCCGGTGACGCTGGACGGAGCTGACGCCCGGGGGGGAAGGGAAGAGATCGAGAATCCTCTTCACCTCCTGACGGGACCGCTGGATCTGGCCTTCCTGATCAGCTTTCTCCTGCCTCTCCTGGCCATCGCCCTGAGCTTCGACCTCCTCTCCCGGGAGCGGGAGTCGGGGACCCTGGCGCTCCTCCTCTCGCAGCCGATCTCGGTCCGGACCCTCGTCATGGCGAAGGGGGTGGCGCGGTGGGCCATCCTCTTCGGGCTCACGGTGGGAGCGGTGGCCGGAGGACTGTTGTTCATGACCGGCTCCCTCTCGCCCGGCCGGTTTGTCCTGTGGTCCGGCGTCGTGGGGCTCTACCTGGCATTCTGGGTGGCGCTGGCCGCGCTGGTGAACGCCACGGGAAGGAGCTCGGCTCGAAACGCCGTCGTCCTCGCATTCCTCTGGCTCTTCTTCGTGATCCTCATCCCCGCCGGGGTCCAGATCACCGCCGGGCTCCTGCATCCGGTGCCCTCCCGAGCCGAGCTCGTGGCCCAGCAGCGCGAGGAGACCCGCCAGGTCGAGGAGCAGGCGGCGGCGGTCCTGGCCCAGTACTACGATGATCACCCGGAGCTCCTCCCGGAGGGATCGGTGGACGCCGTCGACTTCCAGACCCGGGCGTTCGCGGTGCAGGAGGAGGTGGAGCGTCGCCTTCGACCCCTGCGTGAGCGGCACCGGCGCCGGTTGGAGGGCCAGAAGACGCTGGTCCATGGAGCCCGCTGGCTCTCCCCGACCCTCCTGACCCACGACGCCCTGCTGACTCTGGCGGGGACCGGGGATCGGCGCCTGGCCCACTTCGAGACCCAGGTGCGGAGCTACCAGGACGAGTGGCACGACTTCTTCGCGCCCCTCATCTACGCCGACGCCCGTCTGGGACCGACGGAGCTGGAGGAGGTGCCCACCTGGAGCTTCGAGGACGAGACGGATCGGGAGGTGGCGTTGGGGGTGATCCCCTCCCTTCTGGGACTCCTCCTCCTCAGCGGGCTGGGTGCGGGAGTCGCGGCGGGTAGACTTCGCAACGGTGGGGACCGGACGTGGGCCCCGTGACTCCTTGGGTACGGTGAGGGCCTGGGGCCGAGGTGGGAGGCGGGGCCCGGTCACACGGAATCTGGTGGCAAGGGGGCCGGCCGTGGCATGGGGTCTCGTCACGCTTCTGTGTGCCGGGCTCGTGCTGCCTGCGGGAGCGGGGGCGCAGGAGGAGGATGCGGCGGAGGCCCCCCCCCGGGCATCGGATGCCTTCGTGGCCCGGGCGGTGGAGGCTCGGGGCGACGTCGTGGTGGACGGCCGTCTCGACGAACCGGCCTGGGAGGCGGCCCCCGTCATCCGGGACTTCCGCCAGATCGAGCCCCTGCAGGGGGCGGCTCCCACCCTCACCACGGAGGTCCGGATTCTCTACGACAGGGACAACCTCTACGTGGGAATCCGAGCCGAGGATCCCCAGGGACCGGACGGGATCCGCGTGCCCGAAGCCCGGCGAAACTTCGGCTACTTCCAGAACGACCTGGTGGGCATTTCGCTGGACGGCTTCGGAGATGGGCGAAGCGCCATGGCCTTCCAGGTGAACGCCATGGGGGCCCTGCGGGATCTCCGTGTGCTCGACGGAGCGGTGTTCGATCGGGAGTGGCAGGGCGTCTGGGAGGCTCGGACCGCCGTGGATTCCGGGGGGTGGACGGCGGAAGTCCGCATTCCCTGGTCCACCCTTCGCTACGATCCGGCTGCAGCGCACTGGCGGATGCTTCTCGTCCGGCGTTCTCGGCGGATCAACGAGGAGGTGGGATGGCCGGAGTGGCCCCGGGAGCACAATGCCTACACCATGCGCTTCGGTGGACGACTGGAGGGGCTCGAACCGCCGCCGCCGACCCGGAACGTCGAAATCCAGCCCTACCTGGCGGCTCGATCGGAGGGGGATCCGGTGGAGGGAGCGCTGGGAACGGATCGGGGGCTGGACGTGGGGGGAGAGGTGAAGTGGGGACTGTCGTCGAACACGGTGCTCGATCTGACGGTGAACACCGACTTCGCCGAAGCCGACGTGGATCGCCAGGTGGTGAACCTGACCCGGTTCTCCGTGTTCTTCCCCGAGCAACGCCCCTTCTTCCTGGAGAACGCGGGACTCTTCCGGCTCGTGGACGGCCGCTGGGTTGAACCCTTCTTCAGCCGGAGGATCGGGCTCGACGACGACGGGACCCCGATTCCCCTGCAGGCCGGAGCCCGGATGACCCATCAGAGCTCGCGGAGGAGCGCCGGGGGACTGCTGGTCCGCCAGGGAGGCGACGGGGGACGAGAAGGAGGCCGCAGCGCCAGCACCTTCGGGGTGGGGCGGTACCAGCACAACCTGGGCGAGTTCAATCGGGTGGGCGGCCTGGTCTCGACCCGGATCGACGAGTTGCGGGATGGGGGGCGGGTCACGAACACCGTGGGTGTCGCGGACTGGTATCTTCGTCCGCGTCCGTCGACCTGGTTTCGGGGCATGGTGTCCGGATCCCACACCGACGGAGTGCCTGGCGGCGATGGGTGGTCGGCCTTCGGGCACGTGGGGCACCGGACCAGCTGGGGATACCTTGGATGGGTCCAGGCCTTCATCTCTCCGGAGTACCGCGCCTCCTCGGGGTTCATCCCCCGGAGCGACCTGATCACCACCAGTCCTGTGGTGTCCCTTGATCTCCGACCGGACTGGTTGCCGCACATGATCCGGTCGATCGAACCCGGGGTCTCCTCCTTCTTCTACCACAGGGTCTCGGACCGAAGCTTCCGAGAGGGACGGGTGCAGGTAAGACCCTTCGATCTGGGGTTCGCCGATGGAGCCTCGGCTGGATTCTGGTGGGAGCCCAACCGGCAGGAACTCACCGGGGTGTTCTCGCCCCTGCCGGGGCTCGAGGTCGAGCCGGGGAGCTATCGTTATGATCGCTGGGGGATGGAGTTCGAGTCCGATCCGAGCCAGTGGCTCTCGGGGGCCGCGTCGTGGAGCGAAGGCGGGTTTTTCGATGGGCGGCTGCGTCAGCTCGACGTGTCGGGGCGTGTGGGACCGTCGCCCCGGTGGTCCCTCACGGCGGGCTACGAGCGAAACGAGATCCGGGACCTGGGCCCCGATCAGGCTCGTCTCACGACGCATCTCATCTCGCCCGAGGCGCGGCTCTCGGTGAACCCCCGACTCCAGCTCTACACCTTCTATCAGCATAATACGGCTGCAGGGCGCGGTACGTGGAATGCCCGATTCTCGTGGGAATTCGCTCCCCTTTCCTTCCTTCACGTGGTTTTCAACGACGGACGGCCAGTGGGAGACCTTCGGGGCGAGGTGCTTCGTGAGGTGGGGCCCTCCGAGCGCCAGTTCATCGTGAAACTGAACTATCTGATGCAGCGGTAGACGCCCACTCGGCACACCAGAAAGCTCTGGATGCCTGAGAGGGTCATCCGGTGGAGTCACTTGCGGCCTCCATAACAATAATACATACTCATTATCATAAATATCGTGGTTTCCGAGTCCGGCTCCACGTCTCGATGGGCCCGCCTCGCTCTCAGGTGCCCCCTCAATCGCCCCTTCAGGAGTTCATCGACACCATGGAACGTCTTCCCGTCACCGTCCTCTCCGGCTTTCTCGGCGCCGGAAAGACCACCCTGTTGAACCATGTGCTCACCAATCGCTCCGGACTTCGCGTGGCGGTGATCGTCAACGACATGTCCGAGGTGAACATCGATGCCGCGCTGGTGCGGGGAGGGGAAGCGGCCCTCTCCAGGACGGAGGAGAAGCTCGTCGAGATGACGAACGGCTGCATCTGCTGCACTCTTCGTGACGATCTCCTCCAGGAGGTGAAGCGCCTCGCCGGGGAGGGCCGGTTCGACTACCTCCTGGTGGAGTCGACCGGGATCTCAGAACCCCTTCCGGTGGCGGCCACCTTCGTCATGAACGACGAGGAGGGCCGGAGCCTCTCGGAGTTCGCCCGCCTGGACACCATGGTCTCGGTCGTGGATGCCGGGGCCTTCCTCCGGGACCTGGGATCCACCGAGCTCCTGGAGGATCGAGGGGAATCCATGGGAGAGGAGGACGAACGGTCGCTGGCACAGCTCCTCATCGACCAGGTGGAATTCGCCGACATCCTCGTGGTGAACAAGACGGATCTGGTGACCGACGATGAGCTGGAAGAGGTCGTCTCCGTGCTCCGCGGCCTCAATCGGGGAGCCGAGATCATGACCTCGGAACGGGGTCGCGTGGAGTTGTCTCGGATCCTGGATACGAAACGCTTCGACTTCGAAGAAGCGAGTCGGGCGCCGGGCTGGATGCACGAGCTGGAGCGAAGCGAGGTCGAGTCCGAGACCGAGGAATACGGGATCTCGAGCCTGGTCTTCCGGGCGCGCCGACCGTTCCACCCGGAGCGGTTCTGGTCCTTTCTGCACGATTCATGGGACGGCGTTCTCCGAGCGAAGGGATTCTTCTGGCTGGGAAGTCGGATGGGGCTCGTGGGCTCCATCACCCAGGCTGGGCTCATGCGAGAGCACGGCCCGGCCGGCTACTGGTGGGCCGCGTCGGGAGAGACTCCGCACTCCGCAGACCCGGATCTCCAACAGGTGCTGGAGACGGTGTGGGAGGACCCCTGGGGAGATCGACGGCAGGAGCTGGTCTTCATCGGCCAGGAGTTGGACCGTGAGGCGCTGCGTTCTCGACTGGAGCAGGCGCTCCTTACCTCCCAGGAGATGGAAGAAGGCCCCTCCGCCTGGGCCCGTCTTCCGGATCCCTTTCCCCAGTGGATCTCCGAGTTCGCTGAGGAGGCGGGCGCGTCCGGATCGTGACCCGGAGTTCGCCCGCAAGGGAAAGGGCGGCGGAGTTGGAGGGCCCTTGACCCGGGAGTGTGTTAGGCTAAACCAAAAACAGGTTGAGGCTCAGCTAAAACCTTGTAGTCGAGTGTCGAGAAGCATCGAGGCCGTTCCGGGAGGCCGGGGCTACCATCGGTGGTCCGTGTCCTCCGTCCACAGCCGTCCACCCGAAGCCGATATGTCACCTCCGATCCTGTACCAGGGCCTGCGCACCA
This sequence comes from Gemmatimonadota bacterium, assembly GCA_007121555.1. Lineage (GTDB taxonomy): Bacteria > Gemmatimonadota > Gemmatimonadetes > Longimicrobiales > Gaopeijiaceae > PWLA01. The sequence goes on from SKKH01000121.1 coordinate 17,348, forward strand.
GCGCTGGAATCGCCGGGATCTTGCGCCCCACCACGGGAGGACTGCTCCGAGCGGCGTGCGGGATTGCAGCAGCCTTCCTTCTCCTGCCCATGCCGGTTCAGGCGAGTGATGGGGAGGTCGAGTTGCGAGGCACGGTGGTGGACGGGGCGAGGGAGGGACGCTCCGTGGCCGCCGCACGGGTGGCTCTCGTTTCAATCTCTGGACCCGATGAGTCCCCTGTGTCAGGTGCCGTCCGGTCGACCCTGACGAACCGGGACGGCGACTTCAGCTTTCACGAACTGGCTCCCGGGACGTAGCGTGTGTCGGTGGAGGCCGTCGGGTTCGAGACGACGACCCGAATCGTCGACGTTCCCGCTGACGCTCCCCTCCTCTTCGAACTGGTTCCCAGTCCCCTTCGGTTGGACGAGGTGGTGACCACAGCCTCCCCGCTGGCGACCGGCGTGGCCTATCAGGCGGCGCAGGCCCTGGATAGAGAGGCGTTGGCGCGACGGATGGATTCCTCCATGGGCGCCATCCTCGATGGGGAGAGCGGGGTGGCCATGCGGTCGTTCGGGGTCGCTCCGGCGCGCCCGGTCATCAGGGGCTTCGACGGCGACCGAGTCCTGATTCTGCAGGACGGACAAAGGATGGGAGATCTTTCCGAAACGGCCGCCGATCACGCCATCGCTCTGGACCCTGTGAACGTGAGTCGAGCCGAAGTGGTTCGGGGACCGGCGAGCCTTCTCTACGGATCCAGTGCCCTCGGCGGGGTGGTCAACCTGATGACGGACGACATCCCCCGGGAGTGGAGTCGCGGACTCTCCGGGGGAGTCCTGACCCACGGGGCCACCATGAATCGTTCGGCCAGCGGGATGGCTCGGGCTCTCTGGGGAGGATCGGACTGGGCTGCCGGGGGACGCCTCTCTGCCCGCAACGCAGGGGACGTGCG
>SKKH01000035.1 GCA_007121555.1 Gemmatimonadota bacterium
AGCTCCCGGGCCCGGGTGATGTCCGGCTGGCGCACCTGGGGGTCGTCCACCGGGAGATCTCGAAACTCCAGGGTGGAGGGTCCGTCCACCTGCTGGAGGACCTCCTCGGCCAGCTGACGGATGGTGAACTCGTGGGGGTTCCCCAGATTCACCGGATCGACCTCCTCGGACATGAAGAGCCGGTAGAGCCCATCCACCTCGTCTTCCACGAAGCAGAACGACCGGGTCTGGGACCCATCGCCGTAGACGGTGAGGGACTCCCCGCGAAGGGCCTGGACCACGAAGTTCGAGACCACCCGTCCGTCGCCGGGGCGCATGCGGGGTCCGTAGGTGTTGAAGATCCGGGCGATCCGGGTGTCGACGCCGTGGGTCCGGTGGTAGGCCATGGTCATGGCCTCGGCGAACCGCTTCGCCTCGTCGTACACGCCACGGGGTCCCACCGGGTTCACGTTCCCCCAGTAGTCCTCGGTCTGTGGGTGCACCTCGGGGTCGCCGTAGACCTCGGAGGTGGAGGCCAGAAGGAGCCGGGCCTTCTTCTCCTTGGCCAGTCCCAGCATGTTGTGGGTGCCCAGGCTTCCCACCTTCAACGTCTGAATTGGATGCTCCAGGTAGTCCACGGGGCTGGCCGGCGATGCGAAATGGAGCACGCCGTCCACCTCTCCCTGGATGAAGAGGGGGACCGAGACGTCGTGGTGACGAAAGCTGAACCCCTCCGACTCCTGCAGCCAGGCCAGGTTGTCGGGCGATCCGGTGATCAGGTTGTCGACCCCGATCACCTCATGGCCCTCGGCGAGCAGCCGGGCCGAAAGGTGGGATCCCAGGAATCCTGCGGCTCCAGTGAGTACGATTCGCATCTTTTCAGGGTTTTGAGAGTAGGTGAGAGCCGGTCCGGCCACTCGCCGGACCGTCCATCGATCATGCAATGACGTTGAATCAGCCCTTTCAGGGTGGTTTACGCAAGGACATACCAATCGGATGACCGACCCCTCAGTCCCCGACGAAGAGCCCTCGTCCAAGCACCGGCGCTCGGGTGAGCGCCGTCCGGACGCCCCGCTGGAGTCCCCCTCGACCGGACGCCTGGACCCCCCCGACTGGGACACCTTCAGAGCCACCTGTCACCAGGTGGTGGACGAGATGGTGGAGCGGTTCCAGCACCAGGCCGAGGGACCGGTCTGGACCCCCATCCCCGCCGAGACCCGGGAGCGCCTGGCCGGCCCCCTGGCCTCGGGTCCCCAGGAGCTGGATCAGGTGCTGGACCGGGTTCGCACCGACGTGCTTCCCTTCACCCTGGGCAACACCCACCCCCGCTTCTTCGGGTGGGTCCACGGATCGGGGACTCCCGCCGGGGCCCTGGCCGAATTCCTGGCCGGGACCATGAACGCCAACACCGGGGGCCGCGATCACGCGCCCATCCTGGTGGAGGAGCAGCTCATGGGATGGGTCCGGGAGACCTTCGGGTTCCCCGACGAGGCCACGGGCATGGTGGTGAGCGGCACCTCCATGGCCACCATCGTGGGGTTGGCCGTGGCCCGCCATGGGGCCACCGAGGGGCGGGCCCGCAACCAGGGCACCCCGGGGATCGGCGTCGCCGGGGCGGAGGGTCGCCTGGTCGGATACGCCACCGCCGACGGCCACCAGTCCATCCGCGACGCCTTCAGCCTCCTGGGGCTCGGGGCCGACGCCCTGCGCCCCGTGCCCATGAAGGCCGACGGTTCCATGGACCCCGAGGCGCTGGGCCGGCTCGCCGCCCAGGACCGGGCCGACGGCCTGGTCCCCTTTGCCGTGGTGGCCACCTCGGGGTCGGTGACCTGCGGGGCCATGGACGACCTGGTCCGCATCCGGGAGGTGGCCGACGCCCACGGCATCTGGATGCACGTGGACGCGGCCTTCGGGGCCGCGGCCCGCCTCTCTCCTGCCCTGGCGCCCCGCCTCGAGGGCATCGAGCGCGCCGACTCCCTGGCCTTCGACTTCCACAAGTGGTTCCATGCGCCCTACGAGGCCGGCTGCGTCCTGGTCCGCGACGGGGAGCTCCACCGGGCCACCTTCGGGGGTCGGGCCGACTACCTGACCTCGCTGGACGAGGGGCCCGCTGCGGGCGAGACCTGGCCCTGCGACCTGGGGCCGGAGCTGAGCCGGGGCTTCCGGGCCTTCAAGGTCTGGTTCACCCTCCAGCACCTTGGGGCCGAGGCCATCGGGGCGTCGGCCGAGACCAACGTGCGCCAGGCTGGCTATCTGGCCCGCCGGGTCCGTCGCGAGGCCGAGCTCGAGCTGCTGGCCCCCGCCGACCTGAACATCGTCTGCCTGCGGTATCGGCCGGCCGTCGACGAAGACGAGCCCTTCGCCGAGACCCTGTCGGCCCGGGAGCTCAACGCGTTGAACCGGGAGATCCTCCTGGAGCTCCACACCCGGGGGCTCGCCATCCCCTCGCCCATCCGGCGGGGCGACGCCTTCGGGTTGCGGGTCTGCCTCTGCAATCACCGCACCCGGGAGGCCGACCTGGACCTGCTCGTCAGCGCCGTCCTCGAGCTGGGCCGGAGCCTGGTACCCGTGGCCTGACCCGGCGTCACCCCACCGAAGGCCGACCGATGGAGTGATAGCGGAAGCCCAGCTCCTGCATCTTCCGGATCGGGAAGATGTTCCGGCCGTCCACCACCAGATTTCCCTTCATGGTCCGGCGCATCCGCTCGAAATCGGGGCGGCGGTAGGGGTGCCACTCGGTGTGCAGGATCAGGGCGTCGGCTCCCTCCAGCGCGTCGTAGTTGGAGTCGGCGTACTGGATCCGGTCGCCGAAATGGTGCGTGCGGGCCTCGTCCATGGCCACCGGATCGTGGGCCACCACCTCTCCGCCCCGCTCCAGCACGCCCTCGACGGTGACCAGACTCGGCGCCTCCCGCATGTCGTCGGTGTTGGGCTTGAACGACAGCCCCCAGACGGCCACCCGCCGACCCGAGAGATCCGATCCGAAGGCCTTCTCGAGAACGGTGAGCGGAAAGCGCTTCTGGCGCTCGTTGACGCCCTCGACGGCCTCCAGGATCCCGGCGTCCACCCCTTCCTCCCGGAGGGTACGCACCAGGGCCTGCACGTCCTTCGGGAAGCAGGAGCCTCCGTATCCGATCCCGGGAAAGAGGAAGGACGAACCGATCCGGCTGTCCGACCCCACCCCGATGCGGACCTGGGCGGCGTCGGCCCCGGTCACCTCGCAGAGGCCCGCGATCATGTTCATGAAGCTGATCCGCGTGGCCAGCATCGCGTTGGCCGCGTACTTGGTAATCTCGGCCGAGGCGATGTCCATGAGGAGGATCTGGTTGCCGGTCCGGACGAAGGGCTCGTAGAGGTTCCGGAGCTCCTCGCCCACCGCTCCGTTCTCGACGCCGAGCACGACCCGGTCGGGCTTCATGAAGTCGTCGACGGCCGCCCCCTCCTTCAGGAACTCGGGGTTGGAGCAGACGTGGACCGGGTGGTCCGTCTCGGCCTCGATGGCCTCCCGAACCTTCCGGGCCGTGCCCACCGGAACGGTGGACTTCGTGATCACGATCCGCTCGCCGTCCATGCTCCGCCCGATCTCCCGGGCCACCTTCAGCACGTACTGGAGGTCGGCCGAGCCGTCCTCGCCCGGAGGGGTGCCCACGGCGATGAAGATGATGCGCGAGCGCCGCACCGCGTCGGCCACGTCGGTGGTGAAGACGAGGCGGCCGGCCGCCAGGTTCTCCTCGACCAGCTCCTCGAGCCCCGGCTCGTAGATGGGAATCTCGCCCCTCTTGAGCCGGTCGATCTTGTGCTCGTCGATGTCGGCGCAGATCACGTCGTTGCCGGTATGGGCCAGGCCGGCCCCCACCACGAGTCCCACGTATCCGGTTCCCACGACTGCAATCTTCATGGCGTTCTGACGTATCCTTGATTCAGGGGTTCCCGCTGACGATCGATTCCGGGGGCCGGAGCACCGGATCCGGCCTGTCCACCTCCGTGCATCCATGCAAACAGCGGACCGCGATGGGACGGGGCCCTCACCAGCGCCAGGCCAACCCCATCCGCCCGGTCCCCTCGAGGCGCCCACGGGGACGCTCCGGAGCCGGATCCAGGTAGCGGTCGAGATCCGCGTCGAGGATCACCTCGACCCGGCCCAGGCGAACGGCGCCGTGGACGAGTCCCCCCACACTCCGCCCCGCCAGCGCCGGGGCGAAGGAGTGTTCGTCCAGGCGGTCCCGGGTCCGGAGCCCCAGCTTCAGGTGCCAGGGTCGGGCGGCCTCCGGGTCCTGGACCACTCCGTGAAGGCGCCACTCGGTGCCGGCGCCGGCCAGGGGATGCCCCAGAATCCGCCCCCGATCCGACCATCCGCTCCGGTAGAAGGAGTGACGATACCACCGCCCGTGCCCGTTGATCCCGGAGAAGTAGGTCCGCTCGAGCCCGATCCGCAGGGGTCGCTCGGGGTGGGCCGCCTCGACACCGAAGACCAGGGCGGGGCTCCGCTTCCACGCCCCGGCCGAATCCTCGAACCCGACCTCGCCGAAGGCCATCATCGGAACCCCGGCCACCCGCCCCCGGGCCGAGAGGTCGAAGGCGGCGGTCTGGTTGGTCATCTGGACCACCCGGCCGCCCTCCCGGTGGTGGGCCCCGAAGAGGAGCGAAATGATCCGGCGGGTGGTGAGGCCGGGGGCGCCCTCCCCTCCGAAGAACGCGCCCCTGGAGAACCCTACCTGCACCGGGCCCGGAGGCGCCCAGACGCCGCGACCCGCCAGGAAGTACGGCCGACCGATGCCCCCGTTGTCGGCCATGCGTCCCACCATCTTCTCGAAGCTCCATTCCCCCAGCCCGGCGGCCCGGCCCGGCAGTCGGCCGGGCCCGCGGGAGCCGAGCCCGATCCCGTCGATGGGCACGGCGCCCGACAGAATGATCCCTCCGCCGTCGCCGGTGCCGTAGCCCGGGGCCCGGCGGCCGGCCCAGAGGTGGAAGGGCCCGGCGCGGACGTGGGCCGCCAACTCCCGGAGCTCCCCCCTCTCCAGGCCGACCCCGCCGACCGACTCGCCCGGGCTCTCCTCATCCCCTCCACTCGCGGGAGGATCGAGCGACGCCAGACCCTGCCCCGGTGCGGCGGCCCGGACCCGGAGTCCCATCCTCTCGGAAAGCTGCAGATGGAGCCCCCCCTCCACGAAGCCGCCGGTGCGGTCGTCCACCGGCACCGAGGCTGCGGCGCCACGCACGAAACGGCGGCCGCCGAGGCGGAGGTCCGCGCCGGATGCGATTCGGAGACGCAGGGCGGGACCAGCCTCTCCGCACCCGTCGAGCTCCCGCCAGGGGGTGCGGAAGCCCAGAGGTCCCGCCCCGGGGCCTTCCTGGATGAGTCGGGTGCGGTGGCCGTCGGCCTGAGGGGTCCCGGCCTCCAGATGGTGGGCGCCGCAGGGGGGCCCCAGGGCGCCCGGAAGCGAATCGCCCCCGATGGGCAGGAGCACGGCAGCGAGAAGCGTCGCCGCCGGAGGCCACCCTATCACGGAACGGGCACGTAGCTCAGGAGCTCGGGCAGGGTGAGCCCCAGCCCCTCGGCCACCCGGTGAAGGGTGTCCAGGCGGGGGCTGTGGATCTCCCGTTCCAGGTTCGAGATCACCGCCTGGTGGAGTCCGGATTGGCGGCCCAGCTCGGCCTGACTCCAGCCCCGGGATTCCCGGGCGCCCCGAACCCGAACCCCTGTCGTGAGCCCCACCCCGTTCGC
>SKKH01000173.1 GCA_007121555.1 Gemmatimonadota bacterium
GCCTCGTTCACCTCCACCAGGTCCATGTCCTCGAGGGTCAGCTCCGCACGGGCCAGGGCGGACCGGATCGCCGGCGCCGGCCCGATTCCCATGATCCTGGGATCGACCCCCACATACCCCCACGCCACGATTCGGCCGATCGGAGTGATGCCGTTGGAGTCGGCCCATTCCCGGGAGGTGAGGACCGCAGAGGCGGAACCGTCGCCGATTCCCGAGGCATTGCCCGCAGTGACGAGGCCGTCCTTCCGAAAGTAGGGACGCAGTCCGGACAGCGCCTCCATGGTGGTGTCCCGACGCAGATGTTCATCCCTGGAGAACTCCACCTCTCCTTTGCGGGTCTTCACCGTGACCGGAACCACCTCCCTGTCGAAACGTCCTTCGTCCCAGGCGCTGGCGGCCCGCATCTGGCTCCGCAGGGCCACCTGGTCGGCCTCCTCTCGGGACACCTCGTACTGCTGAGCCAACTCCTCGGCGGTCTGCGCCATGGTGAGACCGCAATTGCTGTCGAGGAGCGCCTGCCAGAGGAGATCCTCGAACCGGTCGCCCACCTCTCCCAGGCGAAGCTGGCCCCAGCGGGCGCCCCGGATCACATGGGGTGCCTGGCTCATGGATTCGGTACCCCCGCAGAGCACCACCTCCGCATCGCCCAGGAGGATCTCCTGGGCCGCCTGGGTCAGAGCCTGAAAGCCGGAACCGCAGAGGCGATTCACAGTCACGGCGGGTGTGGACTCGGGGACTCCGGCGCCCAGCCCCACGTGGCGCGCCAGGTAGATGGCGTCGGAGGAGGTCTGCAGAGCGTTGCCATAGATGACGTGGTCGACGGCCCCGGCATCCACACCCGCGGCCTCCAGAGACCCGCGCGCCGAAACCACCCCGAGCTCGGTGGCCGTGAGCTCCTTGAGCGTTCCACCGAAGGTGCCGAAAGGAGTCCGGGTACCGGAAAGGACAACTACTTCGCGCTCGTGGCCCTGAGTCGTCATATACGCCTCGTGATTGATGGGGGGAGAGAAAGCGGCGCCGACCTTCGAGGCACCTCCGTTGACCTACCCTTCCGGATCTGGGGAGTTCGAGGCTGGGATGCGACGGGGCTACTCGTCGGCGTCCTCGAGGTGGGAGGCGAATATCTGCTTGTTGTGGGCCTTGGTATAGGCCTCTCGCGGATCGATGGTGCCCGCCATCAGGTGGTCCATGATGTGCTGATCCAGCAGCTGCATCCCCTCCTTCTTTCCCGTCTGGATCACAGAGGGAATCTGGTGCAGCTTGTGCTCACGGATCAGGTTGGCAAGTGCCGACGTCCCTACCATGATCTCCAGCGCGGCCACTCGACCCTTTCCTCCCTTCTTCTTGAGGAGGACCTGGGACACGACCCCCTTGAGGGACTCGGCCAGCATGGACCGGATCTGGGACTGTTGATCAGCGGGAAAGACATCGATGATGCGGTCCACGGTCTTCGGTGCCGAATTGGTGTGAAGAGTTCCGAAGACCAGATGGCCGGTCTCCGCCGCGGTGATCCCCAACTCGATGGTTTCCTGATCTCGCATCTCACCCACCAGAATCACGTCGGGATCCTCGCGAAGCGCCGAGCGGAGGGCCGCGGCGAAGGAGCGCGTGTTCGTGCCCACCTCCCGTTGGTTCACCAGGCACTTCTTGTTCGGGTGGGTGAACTCGATGGGATCCTCGATCGTGAGGATGTGATCCGTCCGGGTTTCATTGATCAGGTCGATGAGTGCAGCCAGCGTGGTGGACTTCCCGGATCCGGTGGGACCGGTGACCAGGACAAGCCCCTTGGAAAGCTGTGCGAAGCGGCGCACCGCGGGGGGAAGATTCAGTTGGTCCGCCGTCAGGATCTCGGTGGGGATGGTCCGAAAGACGGCCCCCATCCCCTTGCGCTGCATGAACGCATTGACCCGAAACCTCGCCACCCCCTCGATCTCGTAGGCGAAGTCCATGTCCATCTTCTCCTGGAACTCCTCCTTTACGTGGGGCGCCATGATCTCGAAGACCAGGGCCTCCATGTCCGAGGCGGTGAGTTCCCGGAAGGGAAAGGCCTTCATCTGACCATGGAGGCGCATGAGAGGTGGAGAACCGGTGGTCAGATGGAGGTCCGAGCCACCGTTTTCGGCCAATGCCTTCAGGAACTGATCGATCTTCGCCATATGCCTCTCGGATCGTCCTGGGTCAGGGACGGATGGGTTGCGTGGGTGCAGAGCATGTCCTCGGGTTCATTGGAGAGGGGAGTCCGACCGTCGCAGCGACCAGCTCCACGCGTGATCCGGGTCCCGCTCCAACTCCAGGACCCACTCCACCCCCTCGACCTCGATGTCGCCGGACCCGTTTCCGGTCCCGGGCCGCCACAGGAAGAGCACGGGGGCCAGCGCCAACCAGGCATCCTCAGCCATCTCCAGCTCCGGATCCAGCTCCAGGGCCACCGCATCGAATCGGAACTCTCGAAGCTCGGCCAGGCGCCCCTGGATGGCCGCACCGGACCCTTCCAGCGGAAGGGTGAGGATCGAGGTTTCGGGAATCGGCCCCTCACGGCTGGAAAGATGCACCGCGCGATGACCGGGAGGGAGGACGAGATGCGGAATACGGGAAAGAAGCTTCCGTGCAATGGCAGGTGGGCTGCTGCGGAGCTCAAGGGTCAGCCCCCCTTCCGCCAATAGACGCAGCTCGCCCAGAATCTCTTCGGGCGGGTCCGGAGGGACGTCGACCTCCGCATGTGCCGGCTCGATGGGAGTAAAGAGGAGCTCGTAGCCAGAGAACTTGGAAAGCCCGCGCACCTGGACCGTCTCCGTCCGGCCTCCGCGCTGGAGCTGAGCGAGCCAGGTGCCCTCGCCCCGAGTTGGCAGCCGGTCCGCCGGCGAGGGGACCAGGGTGTGCTCCAGTATCACCTCCCAACCGGGTCGAAGGCGGAATCGGCGGACTTCATTCTCATCCTCGTACCATCCCAGTGCCCGGCCCTGTCTCACCGACACGCCCCATCGGGATGCCTGATGAAGCTGCCTAAGTGTCGACAGTTCCTCGAGGGAGATGGCCTCGCTTCCTGCCAGGTGTCGTCCCCTGGTCTCGACCCCTCGGGCGAAGACATGACGGATGACCCTTCGGATCCGGTCGGCCGACGCGAGCGCAAGTTCGACACGAAGTCCCGTCTCGGTTTCCACCTCCCGGGCCGCCTCCGACTGCAGGGGAGAGGTCACGGCCAGCGTGACGCTCCTCTTGTCCCGGGCCACCGGAATGGCCAGATGCGCGAGCGCCCAGTCCACGCTCACAAGATGCGCGGCCTCCATGTCCACGGCCTCGGGATCCGGAAAGATGTAGGGGAGATCGAACTGGGAGGCCAAGCCCCATTCCAACTCGTCCTGGCGAAGGATCTCCAGATCCACCAGGGCCTGGCCGAAGAAGCCCCCTTCCTTTCGCTGGTACTCCAGCGCCCGGTCGATATCCTCCTGTCGGATGCGCCCCACATCCCGGAGAACCTCCCCGATGGTCTTCCGCCGCGCTTCCTCATCCATGGGCTTCCTCCAGCAAGTTGGCCACCCGCTCCGCGATCCATTCCCCCACCTCTCCGGTTCCCCCGGTCCCCCCAAGGTCCGGTGTTACGACCCCCTCTTCCATCGCCGCCTCCACCGCGGCTCGCACGGCTCGAGCCGGGCCCCACTCCCCCAGATGAGTCAGGAGGAGCGCGACACAGAGAATCGCGGCCATGGGGTTGGCCTGATCCGAGCCCGCCAGATCCGGGGCCGAGCCGTGGACCGGCTCGAACAGCGCGTGCCGGCCCGGATGCAGATTGGCCGATGGGGCCAGACCCAGCCCACCGACCAGGGCGGCAGCCAGATCACTCAAAATGTCACCAAAAAGGTTGGACGTGACCACCACCTCATGGTGATCCGGGCGTCGGACCATGTCCATCACCATGGCGTCAACATACATCAATTCCACCTCCAGGCCCGGATGATCGCTGCGTACTGCCTCCAGCGTTCGCCGCCACAGTCCTCCGGCGAAGGGCATGGCATTGGCCTTGTCCACCACGGTGATCCGCCGCCGTCCCTCCCGCTCGGCGAACTCGAAGGCGGCCCGGAGGATGCGCTCCACCCCCTTCCGTGTGTTGATGTCCTCCTGGATGGCCACCTCATCGGGGGTGCCGGTTTTCAGACTCCCGCCGACTCCACCGTAGATTCCCTCGGTGTTCTCGCGGAAGATGTGCAGATCCATGCGGCTCCCCTCCGCCGCCTTCAGGGGGGAGTGTTCCGGTCGCACGACTCGGCAGGGCCGGTAGTTCACGAAGAGGTCGAGGCGGACCCGGAGGCCCAGGAGAATGTCCCGGGCGTGTTGGTTCCCGGGCACTCGGGGGTCGCCCAGGGCGCCGAGAAGAATGGCGTCGTAGTCCTCCTCGAGTCGTCGGAATTCGCCCTCGGTGATCGTGGAACCGGTCTCGAGGAAGTGGTCCGCGCCCAACGCCCAGCGATCCCATTCGAGCGACAGGTCGCCCAGGTCGGCGATCACCAACAGCACCCGCTCGGCTTCCCGGATGACCTCGGGTCCGATGCCGTCTCCAGGGATCAACGCGATACGTGCCATAGATGAGGCTTCGGGATGCGAGTGGGCGGACGGAGAGCAGAAAGTAGGGCCAGGCCACGATCGGGGCCAAATCACCCCATGTCAGGCCGGAAGCCAGACTCCTCGAGCCCTCAGCGGTCTCGCACCCGGATCTCTCCCTCCACGGGCGCACCGTATCCCTCGACCCGGAATGGGTAGGGTCCGGGAGGCGCCCCCTGGAAGGTGAAGATCAACCTGGCGTCCTGCTCGGTAAGGGGCGGAGGTGACGTCTGCCCCGTATCCCGCAGAAACTCCCGGCCGCCCTCGGGGAGCCCCTCAAGGTCGAAACGGATCCGGTGAACCCGAAGGTCCATGACCCGAAAGTGAACGAGGTCTCCCACGTCCACCTCCGTGTAGGCAGGAAGGAGCCGGCTCTGGTCCCCGCGACCGCTCAGGAGGATGTCGTGGATCACGACATCGTCACCGATGGCCAGCTCCGCTCGAAGTTCGGGGTGCGATGGAGGCCCTCGATCCGCCTCACATCCCGCAAGCGCCGCCAGGCACAGGAGTCCGGCAGAAACGACAACTCCGAGCGTCGGCGCGATCCTCCAACCCACTTCGTTCTGAATCAGGCTGCCGGGGTGCCGCAGGCGACGCAGAAGCTCCAACCCCGCTCCAGGATCTCCCCACAGTCCGTGCAAGGAAAGACGAACACATTGACGCCACAGAAGGGACAGAAGTGGAGCCCACTGCGGGAAGGCAGCGCCCTGGCGCAGTCCGGGCAGTCGTCGGGAACGTCGCCGAGCTCCACATCGTCTGGAATTTCGCTTGTCTTCACCTGCACGGGGACCTCGGGGATGGAGGCGATCTGATTCATGGAGCTCGTTCCGGCACGGGAGGTTTCGGAGGCGTCCGCAGGCGAAGAAGTGGATTCGGGGGGTCTGGAAGTCTCTGGTGGCGGATCCGCGGTGCCCAGGGGCGAGCCGGCCTCCCTTCCGGATTTCGGGGGGTCATCTTCATCGAGCGACTCACCGAGAAGTTCTTCCAGACCGAGATCCTCCTGGGATCCGCCCAGAGTGCGACCCACCAACTCGTCGAGCTCGTCGTCAGACACCGGAAGGTCGGCCCGGGAGGCGGAAGCTTCGTCC
>SKKH01000263.1 GCA_007121555.1 Gemmatimonadota bacterium
GGCAGGCTGGCGCTGGCCCCCACCAGGGAGGTGGGCGCGATCCGGAACACGGCCGCCTGCTCCCACGACACCTGGAGGCGATCCGAGGAGCTTCGGGCCAGGAGGGCCTCGGGCTGGAGAAGGGTGAGGACTCCGGAGGTGTAATCCAGGAGGTACTCCCCATTAGGGCGGAGCAGCCGGTCGCCCAGGAACACGCGCTCGCTCCCCTCCCGGACGCCGAAGGTCCCCAGGGCCACGGTGGCGGTGACCCCGACGCTACGGGTCGCTGCGTCCACGTTGAGTCGGTAGAGCCCCGCCGCCTCCCGCTCCAGGGGGTCCTGGGTCTCGTAGATCCTGGGGTTGGCGTCGCCCCCGAGCACCGCCCGGCTCTCCTCGGCGCTCAGCCCCTCGGAGGGCACGGGGGGAGGCTCCATGAAGGGTCGGAGGGTGGGGAACACGAGGAAGGTCCCCCCGATCCCCCGGTCCTCGGCCAGGGCGTCGGAGGGCTGGAAGAGAAAGCGGGAATCCACCCGGTCCACCGGCGAGGCCTCATCCAGGCCGAACAGGCGCAGGAGGGGAATGCGGCGCCCGTCCGGGGCCGCCTTGAAGGTGCGCCCCCCGCTCTCCTCACCCAGGGAGATGCGGACGTCGACCGTGGTCAGGTCCACCTCGTCGGAGCCGGAGATCCGGTAGACCTGCTTGAGCTCTCGGTCCCAGGTGGGGCGGCCGGGCTGGTGCTGGGGGCGAGTGGCCCCGAGGAGCTCGAGGGCCGGAATCTCGCCCCGATTCACCACGGCCTCGGGGTTGTAGTCTCCCACCTCCTGGCCCAGGACGTTCCGGTAGGTGACGGCCAGGGCCTCGTCGGGGCCCAGGGGGCGACGTAGGGCCACCCAGAGGCCCGAGGGGTGGAGGTAGTAGTCCACGCCTGGCTGGAGGTGACGAAACCACCCGGATTCCCGGACCTCCCCCGCCTCGGTTCGGGCCACCGCATCGGCCTGGATGTAGCCCTCGACCTGCTGGCGGAGGATGGGATCGCGCTCCATCCGGTAGAGCTGGATGGGCTCGGGACCCGGCGCCAGATTCGCGGGGGCGTCGCCCGGGCGCAGGGAGAGGACATCCAGGTGAGGCGCTCCGGGCAGTTCCCCCGGGTCCATGAGGAAGAAGAACTGGCCCTTCACCCATTCGGCATCGTCCACCACCAGGGTGTCCTCCTGGATGATCCCCACCTCGCCTCCCACACCCCCCAGGCGAAAGTCCCTGGAGCGGCGAGCCCCCTGCTGCTGGGCGAAGACGGTCTGGAACTCCACCCCGGAGACCTCGGCCCGGGCCAGGACCCCGAAGTTCCCGGCAGGCACGCCCCGGGTCAGGAATCGGGTTTCGGGGAGGGCGAAGGTGACGTCGCCCACCTCGAGCCGCTGGAGGAATTCGCCGGGGCGACCCTGGTAGTGGGCCTGGAACCGGTTGGCGCCGGCGAACTCCCGGGTCTGGTCGTAGTCCACGTCCAGCATGACCCGGTCGGCGATGGAGCCGGCGGCCTGGACGCCCATGAGCACATCGGGCTGAAGCTGAGGAGCGAAGCCGGGGTTGCAGGTGACCTGGACGCCGGCGTCGCAGGGCCGGAACTGGGTCCAGTCGCCTCCGAACTCCCCTCGGGCCTGGATCCGGAGCGCCAGGTCGCCGTCGTCCTGGAAGAGGGCCCCGACCCGGCTCTCCTCGGGAAGGGTGTCCGCGGGGGGCAGCGTGTCCGCGGGAAAGCCCGGCCGGGAGGGAAAAGTGTCCGCGAGAGCGCCCGGGGCTACGTGGACCGGCGGGATCGTGTCCACCGTCCACACGTCTTCCCCCCCGGGACCGAGCCCGGCCAGGAAGGCCATGAGGGCGGCGAACCACGAGAGCGTCATGCGGAGGTGGGTCCTCGGAGGGGGGTCTCAGGAGACCGGGGGGACCGCTCCCGCCGCAGTTGGGTACGAGGGCGGCTAGAGGAACCGTGAAGCTCCGAGCCGGTGATCCGCCCGCGCTCGCGACCCCGACTCCGCCCCGTGATGGGCCCCGCCCCTACCGCCCGCTCGCGACGATGAGCATCCTTACCCGCTACGTAATCCAGTCCCATGTGGGGCCCTTCCTGTTCGCGTTCACGGCGGTGACGGGACTGCTCTTCCTCAACGCCGTCGCCCAGCGCCTCGAGGATCTGGTGGGAAAGGGGCTGGAGTTCTCCGTTCTCCTGGAGTTCATGCTCCTGTCCCTTCCCCACATCGTGGCCCTCACCTTCCCCATGGCGATCCTGGTGGCGGTGCTCTACGCCTTCTCGGACATGACGGGGAACAACGAGGTGATGGCGCTGGCGGCCGGAGGGGTTCATCCGGGCCGTCTCCTGGTTCCGATGCTCGGGGTGGCCCTGGTCCTGACCGGGACGATGCTCTACTTCAACGACCGTGTCCTCCCCGAGTCGAATCACCGCTTAAGTTCCCTGCTGAGTGACGTAGGAAGCAAGAGCCCCACCTTCGAACTCCGCGAAGAGGTCATCAACCAGGTCCACACCGTGGACGACACCCGGTACTTCCTCCGGGCCCGGGGCATCGACCAGGCCACGAACCGCCTGACCGATGTCACGATCTACGATCTCTCCCGGATCGGCGAGAACCGGACCATCGTGGCCGAGCGGGGTGAGATGGCCTTCACCCCGAACCAGCGAGATCTCTACCTCACCCTGGAGCAGGGGGTGATCTACGAGACGACCGACGCCCGGCCCGGTGGCTTCCAGCGGCTCTATTTCGACACCCAGATCATTCCCTTCCGAGGGGTGGGCACCGAGCTGGAGCGCCGCACTGGAGGTGGGTCCCGGGGCGAGCGGGAGATGACCATCGCCATGCTCCAGACCCGAGCCGACGAGAGTCTCCAGGATGTCCATAATGTGGCCGACGACATGAAATCGCTCTCGGAGAGGGCGGTGGAGCAGGCGCTGGAGGTGGGTGCGGCCGACGACACACGGGTGGCCCAGGAGGACCGGCTCTCGGCCCGGCGGGACCACATGCTGGACGAGGTGGCCTCCGAGTCCCGGGTCACCTACCACCGCTGGAGCGTGCAGTACCTCAACGTCTACCAGTTCCTGGTGGAGGCATACAAGAAGCATTCCATCGCCTTCGCTTGCTTCGTCTTCGTCCTGCTCGGGGTTCCCCTGGCCATCCGGTTCCCCCAGGGGGGCGTCGGGATGGTGATCGCCCTCTCCCTCGGGATCTTCTTCTTCTACTGGGTGGGGCTCATCGTCGGGGAACGCTTCGCGGACCGGGGCCAGATCCACCCCTGGATCGCCATGTGGGCCCCCAACATCATCCTGCTCATCCCGGCCCTCCTCCTCACGGTCCGCATGGGAGAGCACATGGCCACGAACCGGGGGAGCCGCTGGGACCAGATCCGGTACTGGCTCACGGGGCCCCTGCGACGGCTCCGGGGCGGAGCGGGGCCGAAGGCGCAGATGGCCGAGGAACCCGCCCGATGAGGATCCTGGACCGCTTCGTACTGGGCACCTTCCTCAAGCTCTTCACCGTGTTCGTGGTGGGGGCGCCCCTCCTGTTCATCCTGGTGGACGTGACGGACCGTCTGGATCGATATCTGGATCGGGGCCTGACCATGGACCAGGTGGCCATGGGGTATCTCTACCAGTTCCCCAACTTCTTCCTCTGGGCCTTCCCTGTGGCCGGGCTCCTGGCCTCGGTCTTCACCATCTTCCCCATGACGGCCCATCGCGAGATCATGGCGGCGAAGGCCGGAGGGATCTCATTCTACCGGCTCATCCTCCCCATGGTGCTGGCGGGGATCCTCCTGACGGGGGTGGCCCTGGGGCTCTCGCAGCTCGTGCCCCGGACCAACCAGACCGCCGCGGAGCTCCTGGGAGAGCGCGAGCGGCGTCAGGAGTGGCGGAGCAACTTCGTTTACGTGACCGACTCGGGCGAGTCGCTGGCCGCCCGAAGACTCACCGCCTCCGATGGACGTATGCAGGGGGTCACCCTGCAGAGGATCTCCCGGAACGCCGAGGATCCCACCCGCCATATCCTGGCCGATCAGGCGCTCTGGCACGAGGAGGAGGGGTGGATCTTCCAGAACGGGTGGGTCCGGGAGGTCTATCCCGACGGGCGGGAGGAGGCGTCCCGCTTCACCGAGTACGCCGCCGAGTCGCTGGTCGAGGGCCCGCGAGATCTCCTGGACACGGTGCGCGACGAGGAGGAGATGACGTACGCCGAACTGGGGACCCTGGCCGAGCGGGTGGCCCGGTCGGGAGGGGACACGGGACGGATCCTGACCAAACGGGAGCAGCAACTGGCCATTCCGGTGGCCACTCTGGTCATCATCCTCTTCGGCGCACCCCTGGCCACGTCGAGTCGACGGGGCGGCACCGCCTACGGGATCGGCATCTCCCTGGCCACGACCATGTTCTACCTCATGATCCTCCGGGTGGCCGGAGCCATGGGGTATGCCGGTACCCTTCCGGCGGTGGTGGCGGCCTGGACACCCAACGCCATCTTCGCGGTGGGGGCGGTGATCCTCCTGGCCCGGGTGAGGACCTGAGCCAGGAACGAGAACCCGTGGCCCTCAAAGGGTCGCCAGAAACCCTGCGGTGAGCCGCCCCACGCACACCTCCTGGACCGGTCCCCTCAGGACCACCTCCAGGTCTCGACCCACCGAGACCTGCAGGGTGCCCCCCTCCATCCCCACCTCGACCGATCCGGGCAGAATGCGGCCCTGATGGACGGCGGCCACCGCCGCCGCACACGAGCTCGTGCCCGAGGCGGGGGTCCGTCCCACCCCCCGCTCCCAGATGGCGATCCGGAGGCGGCCCGAGCCCTCCACCCGGGCCAACTGCACATTGGTGCCGGCCCGAAAGGCCGGGTGCCCGGTCAGGAACGAACCCACCTCGCGAAGATTCGATTCCGAGAGGTCATCCGTGAAGACCACCGCGTGGGGATTCCCCACGGAGACGGGCTGGAACTCCACCGGCCCCAACCGGGGATGGAAGAGCCGGGCCGATCCCCCGATCCCCACCTGACCCACCAGCCGGGAGCCCTCGAGCTCGACGGCGGCAGGAGTGGGCCGGGCTCTGCCCATGCGGACCGAGACGTCGTAGATCCCTCCCGGCTCAACCCCATGGACCGTCATCTCGATGGGCCGTCCCCCACTCCGGACCAGGAACGGCTCGGATCCCACCCGGTCGGTTCGCCGAAGAAAGGAAGCCAGGATCCTGAGTCCGTTTCCACTCCGCTCGAACTCCGAGCCATCCGGGTTGAACATTCTCAGCGGAAAGGGATCTCCGGCAGGGGGCTCATTTTCCATGAGCACCACGATCCCGTCGGAGCCCTCGCCGGTTCCCCGCCGGCAGATGGCCTGGACGGCCTGGGGTGAGAGCGCCCAGCCCCCCTCTTCCCCGGGGGCCGAGGCCTCGAACACCAGGTAGTCGTTGCCGAGCCCGTGGGCCCGGTAGAACTGCGCTTCAATCCGGCGCTCGTGGGTCTCCATCTCCATGTGTCTCCGTCCTGGTCTGGACCGTAGCGTGCGGAAGCCCGGGAGCCTCGGGGCCCGTCTCGCCGACAGGCCCCTCCCCGATCCGTCCTACCACCACCCGACGAACGTTCTGAAACTCGCCTCTCCGTCTACTCGTAGGGCTCGATGAATGTGGCGCCGGCCAGGTCGGTCCGGCCAGACCCATGCGTCGAGA